>CAMLML010000035.1 GCA_946481095.1 uncultured Cellvibrio sp. | reverse complement strand
TTTTGTTGCGTTTCTGCAAACGACAAGCATTGGAACAATAGATAACCTCGGCCCAATCGCGGCTCCACTTTTTTCGCCAGTTAAAGGGTCGCTGACACACAGGGCAGATTTTGGAGGGTAGTTGATCTTTGTGCATGCTTGAACTGGAAAAGAGAATTCGGAAAAGCTTATACGTTATGGGAAGGCAAATAATTCACCGGAAAAAATAAAAACAGCCAACCGTGATTTGCAGTTGGCTGTTACGAGTTTAATCAGTTTCATGGCATCTTTAGATCAACGTTTGGTTTTATCGCGTTTTAACACCAAGGCGTTGTATTCATTTTTTACAAGTTGTGCGCGTGCACTGGTCAAGGCGTTTTGTGTTGCAAAAGGACCAACCACTACTCTGTGCCATACTTCACTGCTGCGAATAACAACTCGTTCAACCTTCGCATCAAGGTTCAACAAAATTAATTGTGCGCGCAATTTATCGGCATCTTCTGCTTTGGGGAAAGAACCGACCTGGATGATATATTCAGTATTACTTTGTGCTTCGACCGGTTTATCTGCACGAGCGGTTTCGCTTGCCGGAACTATGGTCTCGCTTTCTTGTAAAATTTTATAGAAATCAAAACGTGGTTTGGGTGTGTTATTTTCCGGTTTGGGTTTCGCTTCCACTTTGGGGGCGGGAGCGGTTACAGGGTTTTTGATGAAATACAAACTGGCGCCGAAGGCTCCCAGAATTAAACCCAGTGCAAACCATAACCAGGTAGGAGTGGCGCTACTGGTTGAACGACTTTTGTTTCCTCGCGCTTTTTTTGCGAAATCTCTACTCATAAATAAACATCAAATTCCAAAAAGTAGGCAATTGTAATCCGATTGGAATCATTTCGGTACTTCATCACCTTAATTAAATTCAATCATATTTTTATTGCGGTAGAGCTGATGCAAGGTCACACGGTTGGCTTGATCCTGGCTTTTGCGTATGTGATCTTTCATTTCTTCTATTGCTGAGGGTAAATCATTGTTGAGTAAATATTGCAAAATGCGATAGTGCTCTTGATAGGTGTCCTGCACGCTTTTTTGATCTGGCCAACCGAAACGGCGCACGATTCGAATTTGATCATTTAAATCAGCAAGGTAATCGCGCAACGGCAGATTATTGGTGGATTCAGCCAATTGCAGGTGAAAATCTTCTTCTGCGTGTTTTAATTCTTCCGTAATATCGGTGCCGAAATTTTGTTTTTGTGGATCCCATTCCTCTGCTAATACTTCCAGGAATTTTTTGTCGGCTTGTTCAGCGATTAAATTCAATGTCATTAATTCCAGATTCACGCGCACATCGTAGTAATAGTTGATGCGCACTATATCCAATTCGCGTACATAACAGCCCTGTTTGGGGCGAACCACAATTTGTTTTTCTGATTCCAGTCGTTGCAGTGCTGCGCGAATGGGGGTGCGGCTGACTTCAAAATAATCGGCGAGTTGCGATTCGGTGAAGCGTGAGCCGGGGCGAATCTCCAGATTCAGGATCATCGCGCGCAGACGTAAATAAATATCCTGTGCTGAAGTGTTTTTACTCATTGGATGCTGCTATTTCAAGTGCGGAACAATGGCTCTGTGCCGGGTTCACCCAGTGTAGTCGATGCAACCTGCGAATTGCCAAGAGAGGTTTGTAAATTACGGCTTGCTCCTTTTTGGTGCTTTGCGTGAGCTCAAGTGATGCAGAAAAATCTCTAATTCTCTGTTTTTTGTGCTTGTTGGCGAAAAACCGGTTTTGGTTATCTCCATGAAATACAAGCGTTTTTGTTTTGTATTTACAGGCTTAATCTTGTTGGCATAGTTAGTGAATGCTTCGTTGTATACAACAAGGTGTCCTATAAATCGAGTTAACCATACAGCTACTGGAGTCCCATCATGCCATCACATACCAACTTTTCCGGTTCTTTTCGTTTTCTGTTTGCTGCCCTGGGTTTGAGCTTTTTGAGTGCTCCTGTGTTGGCAGGGGCGGCCCAGTGGAGTTCCACCAATATCCAATATCTCTATGGTACCGACCATGAATTGGGCGATGACACTCGCAGCATAGTCACTCTCGAACATGTGAATGGCTGGAAGTACGGCGACAACTTTTTCTTTATCGATATCACCAATCCTGATCGCGAAGGTGAAAACACCGATACAGCGTTTTATGGAGAAATTTCACCGCGGCTGAGTTTTGGCAAGATTTTTGGAAAGGATTTATCAGCAGGCATTATCAAAGATGTTTTATTTACCTCGACTGCTGAATTAGGCGATGGCTTTCGCAATTATTTGTATGGCGTAGCAGTGGATTTGGATTTGCCAAAAATGCCGGTGTTTCAAGTGAACTGGTATGTGCGCAATGAAATTGATGCGCCGACCGATCTGGGCCAACAAATTACCTTGGTGTGGTTGCTGCCGTTTAAAACCGGTTCAATTGATTGGACCTTCGAAGGTTTCGCCGATTATGCCTACGGTCTTGATCCAGCAGAGGACAATCTAATTGCCGGGCCGCGTTTGTTAATTGATGCCGGTAAAGCCTGGGGTTCACCCGGTGTATTGCAGGTCGGTGTTGAACATCAAATCTGGCGAAATAAATTTGGCATAGATGGCGTTGACGAAGATGTCACCCAGCTGATGGTGAAATGGATTTGGTAAAACAATTTTAAATAAATTTTTCACACAAACCAGTATTCACTTGCAGATAGGAAAAGATCATGAGCGATAAAAAAGAACCTTCATTTTTTGAAAAAAACATCTCACGCCGCAACAGTTTGAAAACTCTGTTGGGCGGACTGACGACAGTTGCGCTGGCTGCAAAAATGCCATTCGCTTACGCTGCTGATAAAAAAGTGCGTATGGGATTTATTTATGTTGGTCCGCGCGATGATTATGGTTACAACCAGGCACACTTCGAAGGTAAATCGGCAGTGGCGGCGTTGGATTGGGTAAAGGCGGTTGATGAAGAGCGAGTGCCGGAAACCATCGAAGTGCAAAAAACTATGGAAAGTATGATCAATCTGGATCAGGTACAAATCTTGTTTCCAACTTCATTTGGATATTTTGATCCGCATATTTTAAAAATCGCCACCAAATATCCCGACGTATTGTTTTTGCATTGCGGCGGTTTGTGGGATGCAACAAAACATCCAAAAAATGTCGGCAGTTATTTTGGTTACATAGATGAAGCTGTGTATTTATCCGGTGTGGTCGCAGGCCATATGAGTAAAAGCGGCAAGTTGGGATTTATCGCGGCAATTCCCATTCCGCAAGTGCTGCGAAACATTAATAACTTTACTATGGGTGCACGCAGTGTGAATCCGAAAATCACTACTAATGTGGTGTTCACGGGCGGTTGGTCAAATCCGGTGAAAGAAGCTGAAGCTGCGAATAGCATGGTGGATCAAGGCGTTGATGTGCTGACCTGTCATGTGGATAGTCCAAAAGTGGTGGTAGAAACCGCCGAAAAACGCGGCGTTTATTCCTGCGGATATCACACCAACAATGCAGTGCTTGCACCCAAAGGTTTTTTAACCGGCGCCGAGTGGAATTGGGCCAGCGTTTATAAAACTTATGCAGAATATATTCAGCGCGGTGAAACGCCACCCAATTTGATTCGCGGTGGTTTGAAAGAAGGTGTTGTCAAATCTTCACCCTATGGTGCTGCGGTCACTGAAAAAGCCAAAGCGGATGCTGACAAAGTTCGCGCCGAATTTATGAAAGGCGAATTTGTTGTTTACAAAGGCCCGATTAAAGATAACACCGGCAAAGAAGTCATTCCTGCGGGCAAATCTTACGCGCAAACGGATATCTGGTTGGAGAGCATGGATTGGTTGGTCGAAGGTGTTGTGGGTTCGACCAAAGGCTAATCGCGAATGAAAACCATTGAAGCCATTTGCCTTACACTCGCTGCATTACTGGTGGCATTTTTGTTGATTGCCTTATTTATTGTGATGACGGGCAATGCAATCAGCGAAGTGTTTTACACCTTGTATCGCGGTGCATTTGGCAGTTGGTTTTCCTGGCAAAATACGTTGGTGCGCGCTGCGCCGATTATGTTAACGGCGCTCTGCACTGCAATTCCTGCTCGCGTGGGATTAATTGTGATTGGTGGCGAAGGTGCTGTGGTAGTCGGCGGGCTTTGCGCAGCACTTGTTGGCATTCAAGCGCAACATTTTTCTCCATTTATTGTGCTGAGCATGATGGTGATTACTGGCATGCTCACCGGTGGAATTTGGATCGCACTGGTTGGCATCTTCAAACAATATCGCGGCGTCAATGAAACTATCAGTTCCTTGTTGATGAGTTATATCGCAATTGCGATTTTAAATTTTTTAGTGGTCGGTCCGTTAAAAGATCCTTCAACACTCAACAAGCCTTCAACATTTCATATTGGTGACGCCAATATGTTAGGTGCTATGGGTGAATCATCAATTCATTGGGGATTGGGTTTTGGTTTGATCGCCTGTCTCATTATGTTTTTGGTTACACGTTACACCACTTTTGGAATGGCAGCCGATGTTGTTGGCGGCAATCATCGCGCTGCTGCTTTGAGTGGTTTGCCTGTGCGCAAATTAGTGATTTGGTCCTGTTTTCTTGGCGGTGCTGCGGCGGGTTTGGCGGGCATGATCGAAGTCGCTGCGGTGCATGGTCGCGCCAATGGTTCGCTCAACGCCGGTTATGGTTATGCTGGAATTTTGGTGGCCTTTCTTGCGCGACATAATCCACTTGCGGTAATTCCTTTTGCAATTTTACTCGGCGGCATTACGGCCAGCGGCGGTTTATTGCAGCGTGTGCATGATTTGCCCGATGCAACAGTCCTGGTGATGCAGGGCATTATTTTTGTAGTGATTTTATCCAGCGAAATGTTGTACGGACGCTTCCGTGTATTGCAACCCAGGGGGCTGGCATGAGCGGTGAAAGCGCAGGTTTATTAGGTGTGCTGATTGCGGTACTGGGAGGTGCGATACGCGTGGGCACGCCATTTTTATTTGTCAGTTTGGGAGAATGTCTCACCGAAAAAAGCGGCCGCATTAATTTGGGATTGGAAGCCAATTTGGTTTTGGGTGCGATGGTGGGTTACGCAATTTCTTTAATCAGTGGATCGCCCTGGTTAGGTGTCATGGCCGCAGGCAGTGCAGGAATGTTGTTAGGTTTTATGCACGCACTTTTGTGTCAGCAACCGCGCGTAAATGATATCGCTGTGGGCATCGCCTTGATGTTATTTGGTACAGGCGTCGCGTTTTATCTCGGTAAACCTTTTATCCAACCCACTGCACCACAATTGCCGAGTATTCCTTTGGGGTTTTGGAGCGACTCACCAGTAATTCGTTCCGCACTCAATATCAACGCATTATTTTTTGTGGGCTTGGCGCTAGTGCCAATTATGTCCTGGTTTTTTAATCGCACGCGTTGGGGCATGCATGTGCGTGTTGTGGGCGACAGTGCCGATGCAGCGCTTGCGCTGGGGATTTCGGTAAAACGCGTACGTATGTTGAGCACAATTTTTGGTGGATGTTTGGCGAGCATCGGCGGTGCTTATCTTTCACTTTATTATCCCGGCAGTTGGAGCGAAGGTCTTTCGAGTGGACAAGGATTAATGGCGGTTGCTCTGGTGATTTTTGCGCGATGGAATCCGGTGAATTGTCTTTACGCCAGTTTGTTATTTGGCGGCACTGCCGCGCTCGGGCCTGCATTGCAATCA
The DNA here is from genome assembly GCA_946481095.1 of uncultured Cellvibrio sp. The sequence continues at coordinate 37,758 of CAMLML010000035.1, read as the reverse complement.
GTTGGATTTACGGCGGGATACGATTTATTTAACGCAGCGCCTTATGTATTAACACTCGCCATTATGATCGCCACTTCTTCAGCAAAACGATCATTGCCCGGCTTGCCCGGTGAACTGGCGAAATAACAGATGACAGGAAATGCTTATGCAACGTTTTATTCAATCTGAGCCCTATGCCTGGCCTTACAACGGTAATTTCACACCGGAAAATACCGCACTGGTGATTATCGATATGCAAACCGATTTTTGCGGGCCCGGTGGTTATGTTGACAAAATGGGTTACGACTTGAGTTTAACGCGTGCGCCGATTGAGCCGATAAAAAAATTATTAAGTTTTGCACGTGAAAAAGGCTTCCACATTATTCATACCCGTGAAGGTCACAGGCCAGACCTGGCCGATTTACCCGCGAATAAACGTTGGCGCAGCCGACAAATTGGTGCAGGCATAGGTGACCCTGGTCCATGCGGAAAAATTTTAGTTAGAGGTGAAGCTGGTTGGAATATCATTCATGAGCTTGAACCCTTGCCCGGTGAGATGATTATCGATAAACCGGGTAAAGGTTCTTTTTATGCAACCGACCTCGACATGATTCTGCGACAAAAAAATATTTGCAATTTAATTATCACTGGCATCACGACTGATGTTTGTGTGAGCACCACTATGCGTGAAGCCAATGATCGCGGTTACGAATGTGTAGTGGTAGAAGATTGCTGCGGTGCAACTGATCATAACAATCATCTTGCAGCACTGAATATGGTGAAAATGCAAGGCGGTGTTTTTGGTGTTGTCACCTCATCCAGTCACATCATGAACGCGTTTAAATAAAATGAATACTTTACTTGAGGCAATTAATATTTCGAAACGCTTTGGCGAAGTGAATGCTTTGTCGAATGTATCGATCAAAATTGCTCAAGGTAGTTTTCATGCATTGCTCGGTGAAAACGGCGCAGGTAAAAGTACCCTGGTCAAATGCATTATGGGTTATTACAAACATAATGAAGGCCAAATTTTATATAAAGACCGCGAAGTTGAAATCAACAGCCCGCAACAAGCTGCGCAATTAGGCATAGGCATGGTCTACCAGCATTTTACCCTGGTTCCCAATATGACGGTCGCGGAAAATATTGTATTGGCTCAACCGGTTTTGCCACTGATGATTAACTGGAAAAAAGAAATCGCGCGGCTGGAACAAGGCATGGTCAATATGCCGTTTCAAATCCCGCTGCATAAAAAAGTGGTGGATTTGTCTGCAGGCGAAAAGCAAAAAGTTGAAATTATCAAGCAACTCTTTTTAAACACCGAATTATTGATTTTAGACGAGCCTACCTCAGTACTAACACCCACCGAAGCCGATGAGGTCTTGGGTAAAATTCACCAGCTCACTAAAACTCAACAGTTAAGTGTGCTGATCATCACCCATAAGTTTCGCGAAGTCACACAATTTGCTGATCAAATTACGGTGTTGAGAAAAGGAAAATTTATCGCATCTATGCCAGTAGCTGATACCAGTGAAAAAGAAATGGCAGAGTTAATGGTCGGCAGCGAAATTAAAGTAGTGCCTACGCAGCGCATTACCATCGACAAGCAGGATGTGAATTTGCAAATTAATAATCTGACAGTATTGAATGATTTGGGGCAGGCCAGTATCAAATCGGCAAGTCTGAATATTAAAGCGGGTGAAATTGTTGGTGTCGCGGGAGTGTCCGGCAATGGTCAACGCGAATTGGTTGAAGCGCTCGCGGGTCAGCGTTCAGTTGCTGAGGGTGAAATTCTCGCGCACAACAAACCTTACTCGGCAAAACGCCAGCAAATGTTTGAACATCAATTTTATTGTTTACCGGAAGAGCCACTGCGCAACGCTTGTGTCGGCAACATGAGCATCGCTGAAAATCTCGCGCTGCGAAAATTTGATCGCTCGCCCTTTGTGAAGCTGAAATATTTTTTAAATCGTTCCGCCATGAAAGATAACGCCAAAACCTTGATTGCGCGTTACGGCATTCGCTGCACTGGCCCGACACAAGCCATAGGTGCGCTATCCGGCGGCAATGTTCAACGTACAGTGCTGGCGAGAGAAATTGCGCAGGATGTTTCGATTCTGGTTGTTGCAAATCCCTGCTTCGGTTTGGATTTTAAAGCTGTAGCCGATATTCGCGCGCAAATTATCGATGTCAGAAATAAAGGCGCAGCCGTTTTATTGGTGAGTGAAGATCTGGATGAAATCCTGGAATTAAGTGATCGTATTCTGGTTATCTCCGGCGGCCAATTTGTTTACGAAACCACACCGGAAAACGCCGACTTATCCACCATCGGCCAATACATGGCAGGGCATTGATGGAGAATCAATTGTGAAAACCGATGTTGCAATTGCAGCAAAGCCTACAGAATTTATGTTAGGAAAAAATCCGCCCTGTTTAGTCATTATCGATATGCAGCGTGACTTTATTGAGCCAGGTGGCTTTGGTGCAACTTTAGGTAATGATGTGTCTTTGCTAAAGCCCACAATTCCAGTTATTGCAGAATTGCTAAAAGTTTTCAGAAAATATCATCTGCCGATTGTTTACACGCGCGAAGCGCATTTACCGGATTTGTCTGATTGTCATCCGGCAAAATTAAAACGCGGCAAACCCAGTTTGCGAATCGGTGATCAGGGGGCAATGGGTAGAATTTTAATTGCCGGTGAATACGGAAACGATATTATCGATGAGCTTGCGCCTATGCCAAATGAGATCAATATCACCAAAATTGGCAAAGGTGCTTTTTACAACACGCAGTTAGATGCGCTCTTAAAAGAAAGAAATGTTAGCGAATTGATTTTCACTGGAGTCACCACTGAAGTCTGCGTGCAAACCTCGATGCGCGAAGCCAATGATCGCGGCTACAATTGTTTGGTGGTTGAAGATGGAACTGAAAGCTATTTCCCTGAATTTAAACGCGCCGCCATCGAGATGATGATCGCACAAGGCGGCATAGTCGGTTGGTTCGCCAGTTCACAACAAGTGATCGAAGGAGTGAACAAACGTTATGGATAAATTATCGGCGACAAAAATTATTCCGAACATTCTCACTCATGCCAAACAAATCCCAGCAGAAAACTGGCAACCACTCAACCCGGGTGTGGAAATCAGTTATATCTATAAAGATGAAGCCACTGGCGCTGCCGCCGCATTCATCCGCTACGCCCCCGGCACTCGCGTCAGGCCGCATCAACATCTGGGTTACGAACACATAATCGTGTTGGAAGGCGAACAAAGCGACGACAATTATGCTTATGTGCAAGGCAGCTTGGCAATTCAACCGCCTACAACGCAACACGAAATAAAATCTGTATCCGGTTGTGTGGTATTGGCGATTTGGTCCGGGCCTTTGAAGTTTGTGGTTTGAGTTGATGTGTCACATTCTATGAATTATGCGCCATCTAAATCGGGTTTGGTCATTTATTTGGTTCTTTAAGATTGAAATAAGATTTATAAGCCCTGATACTTGGTCCGCTTTCTCGGATTTTAATATTGCCTCCCAATATACAGACTCTGAAGCACTATTTCTGTTTCCCTTAGTTCGATCATGCATGTCAGTTAATGGTTTAGATTATGGTTAATGAAGATAAAACATTGAATTTGTACCCTATTGATTATCCATTCGAGACACTTGTAGCTCGTATTACATCTGCAGACCCAAAAACCATATTAAATCCTGACTTTCAGAGAAAATACAAATGGGATAAAGAGGGTTGGGGGCGCGCATCAAAATTTATTGAATCTTGTTTAATGAGGATTCCATTGCCTTCTTGTTATTTGGCAGAAGACGAAAATCGTAAGCAGTTAGTGATAGATGGCGTTCAGCGACTTACGACTATTACTAAATTTTTTAATGACGAGTTTGCCCTGGAAGGTATGTCGACATTCAAAGAGCTTGAGGGAAAGAGGTTTTCTGAACTCGGGGACCTTCGAGCTGAGCTGGAATCAACAACGATAAGATGCATTGTTCTCAGGAAAGAAAATCCCAAGAAATTAATCAGAGAAATTTTTGCGAGATTGAATCAAGGTGCTGTACAGCTTACAGATCAAGAGATAAGACATGCAATATATCCCGGTCCACTTGATAATCTTTTAGTGGAGCTTGCTGAAATTCCTCCTATACAAAACTTCGGTATATCAGATGACAGTGAAAAAGTTAGAGACGGACGAGAAGCTGAAGAGCAGGTGCTTCGTTTTTTTGCGTTTTCTAATGACCTCGGGTTGGATTCTTACAATGATGTATTGAAAGATTTTTTGGATGATTATATGGAACAAAATGCTGAAAAAGATAATAACTTTATAAGTCATCTCCGTGAGAAATTTTTGGTTGCCCTCGATAACTGTGAGCTGGTTTTTGGTGAAGAGCTATTTATTGATCCTTCTCGCGAACGAAAACGTCAGGGGATGGTTCATTACGATCTATTGATGTCAACCATAGGTCTTCTGCCAAGTGAGGTTATTCAGAATAAGAGATTGGAAATTAAAAATGCATATCAAGAGTTATGTGCAAGCGATAATTTTAGAAGAACATTATCTGGTGGTCTTCAGAAAAAATCGTCCATTCTAAGAAGAAGAACCTTATGGGAGCCTTTGTTGAATGACGCAGTTGCGAAGTGATATATATCTGCAGTATCAAAATCTTTTCGTATCCTTAAAAGACGTCATCATTGTGTCGGAATATAGAGTTATAAAATCAGAACCTGATGAGCTATTTATTGATAACGTTAATTTTTTTGTTAAATCCTACTTGATAAGTATTTGTAGTTATCTTGAATCATACCTTCAAGACGTTGCTTTCAATTGTGCACAGGCTATTTCATACAGAATTAAGATGGCGAAAATTCCCCATAATTTCATTCACTGGAGGTTGGATACAGGTATAAAAGCAAAAGATATGAGTTATGCAAATATTGCTTTGCCAGTAACCAAAAAGGATATATCAGATAATATCTCGGCGAATCCATATAAAACAATTAAGTTGTTTCAGTTTTTAGGCGTTGATTTATCCAAAATATATGAATTTGAAAAAAATAAAGAGCTTATAAATACAGTTGTGACAAAGCGAAATAGCATCGTGCATCACAATGATAGGGCTGCAGACATATCGTTTAGTGATTTAATTTCCTACATTGATGTTGTTTTAGAATACATGGGAGCGATTGACGAAAGTGCCTTCCCGAATAGGGTATGAAGTTTTCGATTTAACTCATATCCTGCGCATCGACATCAATCGACCAGCGAACTCTGTGATTGAGCGCGCTGGCTTCCAGTTCTGTGGCTAATTTTGATAATAAGAATTGCAATAATTTTCGTTGATTGCTGTTGATGTGCAATTGGTAGCGGAATCTATCGCCGCGTTTTTCCATCATCGCCGGTAGCGGGCCTAAATAGTGTAATTCTTTTGATGCGGGTTGAATTTTTTGCGCGAGTGATAAAGCCAATCGCAAAAATTCCAGCGAAACTTCCGCACGTTTGCTTTCGGCACGCAGTAGCGCGAGATGACTAAAGGGCGGAAGTTGTTGCTTTTGCCTTTCTTGCAAAATTAATTCGGCCATGGCGTGATAACCGGAATGCACCAGTGTTTGTAACCAAGGGTGATCGGTATGCAAACTTTGAATAATTACATGCCCCGGTTTTTCAGCGCGACCGGCGCGACCTGATACTTGCAACAGCAATTGCCCCATGCGTTCTATGCCGCGAAAATCGGTACTGAATAATCCGGCGTCTGCATCCAAAATCACCACCAGTGTGACATTGGGAAAGTGATGGCCTTTTGCCAACATTTGTGTGCCGATCAAAATACAAGGCTCGCCTTGATGCACAGGTTCTAGCAATCGATTGAGCGAATTTTTTTGTCGTGTGGCGTCGCGATCAATTCGAATCACCGGCGTATTGGGGAATGCTTGTCGTAATGTTTCTTCACTGCGTTCTGTTCCTTGACCTAAAGGATGCAAGCGTGAACTTTTGCAATTGGGACAATTTTTTGGAATGCCGCGTTGATGATCACAGTGGTGACAATGTAAATGCGCAGGCGACTGATGCAGCGTCATGCGTGCATCACAATAACGACAATCCGCCATCCAGCCGCAATCCTGACATTCGAGTGTGGGCGCATAACCGCGACGATTTAAAAACACCAATACTTGTTCGTGTTTGTTCAGCGTTTTGCTGATGCTATCCAGTGTGAGTGGTGACAGGCCGTCATCCAATTGTTGCCCGCGAATATCCAGCAAATGAATTTGTGGCGGCTTTGCATTGCCGGCGCGAGTCGTTAATCGCAAATGTTGATAGCGTTTCTGTTGTGCGTTGTGCAGCGTTTCCAGCGAAGGTGTGGCTGATCCCAAAATTAATGGAATATTGAGTTTGTGTGCGCGCACCACTGCCAAATCGCGCGCAGAGTATCGAAAACCTTCTTGTTGTTTAAACGATAAATCATGTTCTTCATCGATAATAATCATGCCGGGATTTTTCAGCGGCGTGAAAATCGCGGAACGTGTGCCGATAATAATTTTTGCGCGACCATTTTTAGCATCCATCCAGGCGTCTAGTCGTTCGCGATCATTTAAGCCGGAATGTAAGGCAGCAATCGGAACATTAAAACGTCGCAAAAAACGCGAAAGCGTTTGTGGTGTTAAACCGATTTCAGGAACCAGAACCAAAGCCTGTTTGTTATCTTCCAGACAACGTTCAATCGCTTGTAAATAAATTTCGGTTTTACCGCTGCCGGTGGTGCCATCTAACAAATAGGTTGCAAATGAATCTTGTTGGATTTGGTTAAGTGCAGCGGTTTGTTCTGAATTTAATTCGAGTGGTTTTTCTTTTAAAAAGTTTTTACTCGATGTTGTCATCCCCGAAGAACCAGTATCTTTAGATTCAATCTGCTCAGGGATATAGGTTTCAATCAAACCTTTCTCGATCAATGCCTTTATTGTGGGTAAACCGATTTCCAACGCATCAATTTCTACGCGACTCAAATTGTTGTGTTGTTGCAATGCGGATAAAAGAACAGCTTGTTTGCGCGCTCGTTTTAACGCGCCTTCGGGTAAGCCTTTGCCTTGGGTTGTTAATCGGTACCGGGGTTCGATTTGGCTTTTTTGCCATTGGCCTTGTCGCAAGAGTGCGGGCAGGGCAGTGCTGATCGCATCACCTACGGGGCATTGATAATAATCAGCGGCCCAAAGGCAGAGGGAGAGTTGTTCATCGTCCAGTGCGATTTCCGGCCCCAGCCATTCGATTGCCGGGCGCAGTTTCTCTAGTGGTACGTCAGACTGGGTTTTTAGTTCGAGCAGCAGCCCGACCATCACCTGATTGCCAAACGGGACGCGAAACAGTTGGCCGGGTTGCCAAAGTGTTATCTGCTTTGCGGAATCAACCGGAGCCAGATAGTCAAAACAGCGACGTAACGGGGTTGGCAGTGCAAGGCTCAGGATTGGGTTATTAGTCATTCCAGTGTTTCGTGGTCGATCAAAAATACGCAGCATAAGCCAAACGGAAGCAGGTTGCAGGCGCTTTTTCTGCTTGCCTTATAAGCTGGTTCTGATAGTATCGCGCCTCCCAAAAACGACCCTGGTGCGGTACCCGGCAATTGATCGGGCGGCGGCACAACACTAAAGGCCAAAAATCATGAAAGCTGATATTCATCCAAATTATGTTGAAGTTGCTGTCAACTGCAGTTGTGGCAATAGCTTCAAAACCCGTTCTACTATAGGTAAAGATTTCCACGTTGATGTGTGCGGTGCTTGTCACCCTTTCTACACAGGTAAACAAAAAATTGTGGATACCGGTGGTCGTATTGATCGCTTCACCAAACGCTTTGGTAGTCGTATCGCTGCGAAGAAATAATCATTTCTTGCAAATAAAAAAGGCCGCAGGTGCATTACTTGCGGCCTTTTTTATTATGAGTTTTTCGCCCGGTTTTTTTAAAATAATTCATCCGGCAAGGTAATTTGTTCTTCAACAATATCGTCATTACCACCTGCAGATGTTCTGCCTGTGTCTTCGCCCAGAAATACCTCAAAGATTGCATCCGGATCGCTGGGTAAAGCGGGTTTTCCGGTGGTGGGATTGATTCGCAGGGTCACTATTCCGTCTGGTTGGCGCATTAGCTCATCAGGCACACCTTCCAGTGCGGTGCGCATAAAATCAATCCAGATAGGCAAGGCAGCAGAGCTGCCAAACTCGCGTTTTCCTAATAAAGTATTTTGATCAAAGCCTACCCACACACTGGTGGCAATTTTAGGGTTATAGCCTGTAAACCATGTGTCGCGGGGTCCATTTGTGGTTCCGGTTTTACCCGCCAGATCATTACGCTTGAGTACCATTGCTTGTCGTCCGGTTCCGCGTTTGATTACATCCTTCAGCATTGAATCCATCAAATAGGCGATACGCTTATCGATAATTCTTGGGGCATTTTGTTGGCTGTCGTAACTGGGAAGTGGTGGCATCTCTACACCATTTTCCGTGTAAATGGGTGTAGGTAGCGGCTCCTCGCACACGCGACAAACTTTATGAGGTGTTGCCTGATAAACCACCTCGCCCTTGCTGTTTTCTATGCGATCAATCAGGTAAGGCGTTATTTTGTATCCGCCGTTAGCAAATGCTGAATAGGCAGTGACCATTTGCAAGGGGGTAGCTTCATGGGTACCCAGTGCCATGGTGAGATCGCGAGTGAATGCTTTTGAATTGAAGCCAAAGCGATCGAAGCTATCCAGCGCAGCTTGAATGCCCATCATTTGCAATAGCCGGATGGAAACCAGATTGCGAGATCGATAAAGCGCTTGTCGAAGACGTATGGGGCCCAAAAATTTTCCATCGTCATTTTCTGGCCGCCAATCTTTTCCTGAACCGGTATTTTCCAGCACTATGGGCGCATCATTCACTATGGATGCCGGGGTAAAACCGTTCTCAAGTGCCAGAGTATAGATCAGAGGTTTAAAGCTGGAGCCCGGTTGCCTGTATCCCTGAGTGACATGGTTGTAGTGACTTTGTTTGAAATCAAAACCGCCGGCCAATGCTTTGATGGCGCCATCTTCGGGATTAATTGAAACCAATGCAGATTCTACAGCGGGAACCTGACTGAAAATCCATTGATTGTCTGAATTTTTTTGCAGACGAATAACATCCCCTTTTTTCAGAAAGTCTGCACTGGTGTAAGCAGGGCCGCGGCTATTTTCGTTGACGTAGGGGCGAACATCAGACAAACCTTGATCCCAATTAATTTCGGTTAATTCGCCATTGGCAAACATGACACTGATGCTTTTATCTTTTACTTCGATAACAACCACTGGCTCAAGTCCGCCCAGTGTAGGGATGTCTTGTAAAAGATCTTGCCAATCCGAGTAATCCGGTTCTATTGAATCTTCGAATTTTTTTTCAGGGCCACGATATCCATGGCGTTTATCATAAGCAAGCAGCCCATTGACCAGCGATTGCTGTGCAGAAAGTTGTAGTTTGCTGTCCACACTGGTGTACACCTTAAACCCTTCGGAATAAGTGCTTTGCCCGAATTTATCCATTACTTCCTGTCGCGCCATTTCAGCAACATAAGGAGCATCAACTTCAAAAATTGTTCCATGGAAACTGGCTGTGTTGGGTGAGTTTACATTTAACAAATAATTTTCTTTGTCCAAATGTCCCAGCTCATACATGCGTCCCAAAATCCAATTGCGACGTGCCATTGATCGTTTGGGATTGGCGAGCGGATTTAATTTGGATGGTGCAGCAAGGCTGCCGACAATCGATGCGTATTCGGCGGCAGTCAATTGCGTGATATCACGACCATAATAGATCATCGCTGCTGATTGAATTCCATAAGCGCCTTTTCCGAAAAACATTTTATTATTAAAAAGCTCAAGTATTTCCTCTTTGCTGTAATGTCTTTCGATTTCAATCGACAATAAAATTTCATTTATTTTTCGGGTGAATTTTTGATCGCGTGAAAGAAAAAAATCGCGAGCCAATTGTTGAGTAATTGTACTGCCGCCTGATTGTATTTCTCCGGATTTCAATAATTGTGAAGCTGCACGCAACATCCCTTTCAGAGAAACGCCATGATGGTTAAAGAACTCCGCGTCCTCTGCTGAAAGAAGCGCTTTTAAGTAGAGTGGAGGTATCTGTTCGTAGGTCAAAGGTGTGCGACGCTGTTCACCAAACTCGCCAATTAACCTCTTGTCACTTGAATAAATGCGTAACGGCGTCTGTAATTGAACTTGCCGTAACGTGTCAACAGAGGGCAATTTGGGACTCAAGTAGAGGTAAAGTCCTGAAATTGTCACCAAAGTAACACTGACACCGGATAGTAACAGCCACAAAATGATACTTGGGATGGATTTTTTATTGAGCATTTTTTCTATGTGAATTAATGGGTTAGCGAAATTGTTTGAATCGCGGGGCATTATACGGGCTTTTTAACTGTTTACATATCAATTGCTTTGTTGCAGGCTTAAGTTAAAGTGCTATAACATAAACAACGTCTAAGTTACGGAAATAGATAGAAAAATGGGCATTCTAAGTTTCCTTGATAAAAAAGCTAAGCCGGTAGTGGGTCTGGATATCAGTTCCACCTCGGTAAAGCTGATAGAGCTTACGCGCACGGGCGACCGTTACCGCGTTGAAGCCTATGCCGTAAAACCCCTGCCTCCGAATGCAGTGGTTGAGAAGAATATTGCTGATCCTGCAGCAGTTGCTGACGTGATCAAATCTTTGGTGAAGCAGTCAAAGTGCAAGTCCAAATATGCTGCGGTGGCGGTTGCCGGATCTGCGGTTATCACCAAGCTAATTGATATGCCTGCTGATCTGAACGAAGACGCAATGGAAAATCAGATAATTGCGGAGTCGGATCAATACATACCCTTCCCTCTGGAAGAGGTTTTGATCGATTGGGAAATGCAAGGTGTTTCACCTCGTAATCCCGAGCAGGTAGAAGTTTTACTGGCTGCTTGCCGTCGTGAAAATGTCGAGTTGAGACAACAGGTTCTCGCTGAAGCCGATTTGATTGCAGAGAAAGTGGATATTGAAGTTTATTGCATGGAACGTGCATTTGAGTTGATCGCAGAGCAATTGGAAGATCAGGAAGGACAGGTGGTGGCAGTGGTCGATATAGGTGCTTCCATGACCACTTTGAGCGTGATAGTTGATGGTAAAACGGTTTATACCCGTGAACAACTTTTCGGCGGACGACAATTAACGGAAGAAATCCAGCGCCGATATGGGTTGTCTCGCGAGGAAGCGGGATTGGCAAAAAAACAAGGCGGACTACCGGATGATTACGAAATGGAGGTTTTAACTCCGTTTAAAGAATCAGTGGTACAACAAGTTACCCGCTCGCTGCAATTCTTTTTCTCTGCAAGTCAATACAACGACGTTGATTACATTATTTTGGCGGGTGGTGTGGCCTCCCTTGAAGGATTAAGTGGTTTGATCGAAGAAAAAATCGGCACTCAAACATTGGTCGCCAATCCATTTGCCCGAATGTCTGTTTCCTCTCGCGTAAACGCGGTTGCGCTTGCGAATGATGCGCCGTCATTGATGATAGTGACAGGCTTGGCAATGAGGAGTTTCGACTAATGGCAAAGATTAACTTATTGCCCTGGCGTCAGGCCTATCGGGAAGAGAAAAAACGCGAATTTTTATCGATACTGGCTGGTGTTGCGGTGATTTCTGCATTCGCTGCCTTTTTATGGGTGTCAAGCGTTCAATCTGCGATTGAGAATCAGAATTCACGTAACAAATTACTTTCAGATGAAATTGCAAAACTCGAATTACAGGTTAAGGAAATTGCGGACATCAAAAAGAGGCGCGCAGATTTAATTGCACGCATTAAAGTAATTCAGGATTTGGAAGGAACTCGCCCGGTGATCGTTCGTTATTTTGATGATTTTGTCCGTACTATCCCTGATGGCGTTTACATCAATAGTATGGTGAAGAAAGCAGACAAAATTACGATTGAAGGTGTTGCAGAATCCTATAATCGTGTTGCGGCATTTATGCGAAAGCTGGATGAATCCGAGTGGTTTGCGGATCCAAAATTGTCATCCGTCACAGCAGCGCCGAAAGAAGGTGAGCAGGCTAACAGTTTTATTTTAACTGTCAGTACTTCTGCTCCTTTGGAAGCACAGGATCAAAAAGATCAAAAAGATCAGAAAACGCCTCAAGCCGGAGGTAAGAAATAATGGCTGCAGAAACGACTCTTGAGCAGATTAAAAATTTTGATCTGAATAATATTGATTTTAATCGGGCAGGTGTTTGGCCTCTCCCGGGAAAGATATTTGTTTGTGTCTTGCTGACCACGGTTATTTTATTGCTGACTTATTATTTTTGGGTGAGTGATTTAAAAAATGAATTGGCCAGTGTTGAGGCCAAAGAATCCGGTCTCAGGGAAACGTTCAAAAACAAAAGCTATGAGGCGGCCAATCTTGATGCCTACAAAGCTCAAATGGAAGAAATGAACGCGACGTTTGAAAAATTGTTGTCCCGATTGCCACAAAAAACGGAAATTGCAGGTTTGCTTGAAGATATAGGAGCCAAAGGGCGCGAAAGTGGATTGGCGATAAATAGCCTGGGTATCAAACCTGAAATCACTGCCGAATATTATATTGAAGTGCCCATCGGTATTAATGTAACGGGGGGTTATCATGATCTTGGCGGATTTGTTAGCGGCGTTGCCGGGTTGCCAAGAATTGTGACCCTGCACGATTTTTCTATTAGCAGATCAAAAAGCCAAACACTTGAAATGGATATTTTGGCAAAAACTTATCGTTACAAGGTTGTTGATGCGGAAAGCAAATCCAAAAATACAAAAGGCAAAAAATCCTCAGGCAGCAAATCCAAGAGGACTAAATAATGAGATATCTACAATTTTCGGTTTTCCTTGTGTTTTGCCTGTTTCTCGTTTCTTGTTCCAGCGAACAACAGCACAAGGATTTACATGAATTTATGGCAGAAACCAAAAAGAGACCTTCGGGTGAAATTCCGGATTTGCCTCCTTTTGTGCCCTATCAGCCCTTCGCTTATGCTGCATCGACTTTACGCAGTCCGTTTGAGAAGCCAATACCTGTAGATGAGTCTGCCCTTAAAGGCGGCAGAACAGTTGTTCCTGATTTAACCCGTGCACCTGAGTTTCTGGAGGGGTTCAATATTACTTCGCTGAAAATGGTGGGTTCTGTGACCTTGAAAGGTGTTGTCTGGGCACTGATTGATACATCGGATGGAAATGTTGTAAGGGCAACCGTAGGTAATCACATGGGGCGAAATTACGGCAAAATTATTTCAGTGACCCAGTCCCAAATTGAAGTAATGGAAATTGTGTCGAACGGTGTTGGTGGTTGGGTCGAAAACCCACGAATTATTAAATTGGAAGAGAAGGAATAAGCAAGATGACTGCTCCATTTTCCTTGAGGTTTAGTATGCGTAATCTGGCGATATTGGTAATAAGTTTGGTGTCTCCGATTGTTCTGGCAAGCACATTGACAAAAGTTGATGTTGCCCAGCTTCCGGGTGATAAATTTGAGATCCGCATGGCCTTTGATGAAGCTCCTCCCGAGCCCAAGGGTTACACCATAGAGCGGCCTGCCAGAATAGTGTTGGACTTTCCTGATGTTGACAGTTCGCTCAAAGAGCGGCGTATTCCGCTGACTGTGCAAAATGGGCAGAGTGCTATGGTGTTGACCAGTGATGGTCGTACACGATTGATCGTCAATCTGGATTCTCTGGCTGCTTATACCACTCGTACGGAAGGTTCTTCCCTGATTCTTCAGGTTGATGCTCCCGGAACAAATGCAGCCAATCAGTCAACCCAAGGCTCCACAGTTAATATCGCCAAGCAGTCACCAGTTACCTCGACTGTTAGTGGTCAGCCACAGATCAACAGTGTGGATTTCCGTCGTGGTGAGTCGGGTGAAGGCCGAATTATTCTGGGGTTATCCAATACCACAATATCCGCAAATTTGGTGGGTACGGGTGCGGGTGTCCGCTTGTCATTTAAAAATGCTTGGATTTCCCCTGATCTTCGCAGACGTTTGGATGTACTCGATTTTGCCACACCGGTATCAGTAATCAGCTCATCTCAAGAGGGTGATAATGTTGTCTTTAACATAGCAGCCAGTGGTGAATTTGATTATCTGGCATACCAGACAGACAAAGAGTACGTGGTTAGCATAAAACCACTGACCGAGCGTGAAAAAATCGAGAAGAAAAAAGAGTTTTCATACGTGGGTGACAAGTTGTCGCTGGATTTCCAAGACATAGAAGTTAGGGCGGTGTTGCAGATTATTGCGGATTTTACCAATTTGAATTTGGTTGCCAGTGATACGGTCGGCGGTCGCATTACCCTGCGATTGCAAAGTGTTCCCTGGGATCAGGCGTTGGATCTGGTCTTAAAAACAAAAGGTTTGGATAAGCGTTTGGTGGGTAACGTGATGATGGTGGCTCCTGCAGCTGAAATTGCAGAGCGTGAACGCCGTGAAATTGAAACACAAAAGCAACTGGAAGAACTGGCACCTCTTAGAACAGAATATATTCGTGTGCGATATGCCAATGCTCGTGATATGTTCAAGCTGTTTTCAGGTGGTGGAGAGGGAGGCTCCGGTGGTGGCGGTGGTAGCAGCGGAGGAAGGGGCGGCAGTTTAACTACCCAAAGTGTCCTTTCCGAGCGTGGTTCAGGTACTGTTGATGAGCGTACCAACTCCATCATCATTACCGATACAGCCGATAGAATTGAAGCCTTCAAGCGCTTGGTTGAACAGATCGATATTCCCATTCGTCAGGTCATGATTGAAGCTCGAATTGTTGTTGCCAATAACAACTTCCAACGTGAGTTGGGTATTCGTTGGGGCGGCGCTGCATACAGAAGGGATGGAGCAAACACTATTGATTTGGGTGGTTCTCAAGCGGGCCTTGATTCGCCGACACCTACAGACTTTTTTGAAGGTACTGATGGGCCTCTGGATCTCACAGAACACAACATTGTTGACCTTGCGACCACTGGAACCCCAGCCGGTAGCGCTGCGATTGGTATTTTGACTGAAAATGCCTATTTGGATATGGAGTTAACTGCATTGGAAAACTCCGGTTATGCGGAAATAGTGTCACAACCCAAGGTTATTACCAGTGATAAACAAACAGCCTCAATCCGTTCCGGTAAAGAAATCAGTTATCAGGAAGCATCTGCCAGTGGTGCGACCTCAACTTCATTTAAAGAGGCCGTTTTGTTGTTGGAGGTAACACCACAAATTACACCCGACAACAACATCATTATGGATTTGTCTGTGTCCAAAGATGCGCTGAGTGACATAGTGAATGGTGTGCCCACTATTGATGTTACCCGTCTTGATACAAAAGTGCTGGTCAGTAATGGTCAAACAGTCGTGTTAGGTGGCGTTTTCTCGCTTGATACTGCCAAGGCAGAAAGTAAAGTTCCTGTTCTGGGCGACATTCCATTTTTGGGGCGTCTGTTCAAGCGAACTCTTAACCGGCAGTCCAAATCTGAACTCTTGATATTTATTACTCCTCGTTTAATGGCGGAGTCCCTCAGTAAATAATGTCCAAGTCGAACATTTTTCTTGTCGGCCCCATGGGGGCCGGCAAGTCGACTATAGGTCGTGTTCTTGCTTTTGAACTGAATCGTCAATTTAAAGATACAGACCGTGTCATAGAAGATCGCACGGGTGCCGATATTCCCTGGATATTTGATATGGAAGGCGAAGCAGGTTTCAGGGACAGGGAAACGGCTGTACTGGTAGATCTCAGTACAGAATCTGATTTGGTTATTGCAACCGGCGGTGGCATAGTGCTGCGTCCGGAAAATCGTCGAATGATGAAAGACTCGGGTTATGTTTTTTATCTTACTGCATCAACAGAGCAACTGGTTGAGCGCACATCCCGCGATAAAAAACGTCCATTGCTGCAAGTAGAAAATCCCCGCCAAAAAATTATTGATTTATTGGAAATGCGCGATCCACTTTACCGTGAATCCGCTGACTTTATTATCAATACGGATAAGCGTTCGCCTAAGATGGTCGCACAGGAAATTGTTCGTTTGATTGACGAATCACACTGAAAACATATTTCCTGTGACTTTGTGATAAAGTGACCGCATTCTGTTTTTTTGAGTTAATTTTATGCAAGTGATTCATGTTGAGTTGGCCGATCGACGTTATCCTATTTGTATCGGTGAAAATTTAATTACAAACAGGGAGCTTGTTGGTCAATATGTTCAGGGGCGTCAGGTTTTCGTGGTTACTAACGCCGTTGTTGCACCACTTTATTTGGATCAGTTAAAAAAAACCTTATCGAATTATCAGGTAGATGAAATAATTCTTCCCGATGGAGAAAAATTCAAAACTCTTGATGTCTGGTCGCGCATTTTTGATAAGTTGCTGGAATCTCGCCATAACCGCAGTACAACCATAATTGCTTTGGGTGGCGGTGTGGTAGGTGATATGGCAGGCTTCGCTGCTTCTGCCTATCAGCGGGGAGTGGAATTTATACAAATCCCAACCACTTTACTGTCTATGGTTGATTCCTCTGTGGGCGGCAAGACAGGTGTGAATCATCCGCTCGGTAAAAATATGATTGGTGCTTTTTACCAGCCTAAATTGGTTCTTGCAGACATCAGTTTATTAAAAACTCTTCCCGCCAGGGAATTGTCTGCAGGGCTGGCAGAAATTATTAAATATGGATTAATTTCGGATTATGAATTTTTTGTGTGGTTGGAAGAAAACATCGATGCTTTGATGCAAGGTGATCAGTCAGCATTAATTTATGCGGTTAAACGTTCCTGTGAAAACAAGGCGTTTGTTGTTGGCAAAGATGAGCGTGAAAATAGTTTGCGCGCGATTTTGAATCTTGGGCACACATTCGGACATGCTATAGAAACCGCACAAGGTTATGGTACCTGGCTGCATGGGGAAGCGGTTGCAGCGGGTATGGTAATGGCTGCAGATTTATCTTGTCGTCGTGGAAAAATCAGTGCAGAAGATTTGCAAAGAATAATTACGCTGTTAAAGCGCGCCAATTTACCTGTGCGATCACCAGCCAATATGACAGATGAAGAGTTTTTGTCATTGATGGGCGTTGATAAAAAAGTAATGGATGGACGTTTACGTCTGGTTTTATTAGAGTCTATGGGTAAAGCGGAAGTTACCAGTGACATAGAGTCAAATCTTTTGCATCAAACTTTTGCGGTATGCAGAGCTGCATCTTAATTTTGAGACGGGTGAGGGTTAACTTATGACACCAGAATCCCCTTTGCGAGCACAACCAGACAGCCGATTATCCGATGACCCGGTGGGTTTTCAGGCGGGGCTTTTTGATTCGGAAAATCTTGATGCCCACGACAGTTCAGCATTATTAAGTGACTATCGACAGCGTTATGGTTTATCGGAAGATCCGTTTTCGGATGATTACAGTTTTCCTCTTTTTACAGCAGCAGGTCGTCGTCAGGTGTTGGATCAGCTGTTACACCTTTGTCAATTCAGCAATCAACTATTGGTGATTACCGGTGAATCTGGTGTGGGTAAAACACGCATTGCGCATGCTTTGGCCGATTCATTGGAAGAAAACGATCATTTATGTTTTTTGGCGATGAGCCCCGGGCAGACACTTGAGCAATTGCTCAGGGCGATCGCGGAGTCTTTTAACCTCGATATTGTTGAAACTGCACCTGTTGAGAAATTAATTCAGGAAATCGAAAAGTTTATTGAATTGCATGCATTGAATCAGGACGCGGAAAGTGATGGATTGGTGTTATTAATTATTGATAATGCAGAGCACCTGGATGCGCAATGTGTTGCTGCTATTGGTGCATTACTTGACAACAAGCCCCAGCCTTATCCTTTGCATGTTGTGTTGGTGGGCGAACCTGTATTGGTGTCGCGGTTAAATGATATTGAATCAGAGCATTTGCAAATCAGTGATTTTCATTTGCCCGCTTTTACTTTGTCAGAGACAGTTGATTATCTTAATTTTCGTATGGAAATGGCGGATTATCTGGGGCCGGAAATTTTCACTGAAGCAATGGTCGATCCCTGGTGGCGACAAGCTCACGGGCAGCTGTCATTGATCCATGAATCAGCACAGGATAAATTATTGCAGTCAGTACTCCCGCAATCCGAAACCAAACGTCTTACTTTTCCGATATTTCATATCGTGGCAATTTCGGCTGTGATTGCAGTTGCCGGAGTGTTTTATCTTTATCTGGATAAACAACCGGAAAAAAATACAGAAGTGGTCTCTATTCCCAAAATAAATTCCCAATCTTCAGTTGTGGTGACAGCCAAATCACAAGCGGTTGCAGATACCCAGGTACCGGTGGAGCCAATTCTTCAATCATTGCCGGATGTATCAGTTGATCAATTGCCCGCAGAAAATTTTCCAATAACAAATGAAGTTGTGAGTTCAGTGGCATCCAGTGCAATTCCCCAGCCCGTAGTTGATGTGCAAGATATAAAAATGGCGGAAGTCAAAGAGCCTGTGACTACAACTGAAAGCAGTACTTCTGTGATGGCAAATAATACAATTGAGTCCAATCCGACATCGACTGCGGATGTGACACGATTGACAGAGCCCAAGCCCAGAATGGCGACCTCGCCATCCGGCGATCTGACTGCAAATGAACAAGAAATTTTGTCCTGGTCGTCTTCAGAATACACAATTCAAATTCTGGGCGTAAGCAATTTGAAATCAGCTCAAGACTTTGTGAATTCCCAAAGTAATCGATCTGAATTATTAATTTTTGAAACACGACGAGCGGGAAAAAAATGGTATGTGGTAATCACAGGGCACTATGCTTCCAATGCCGAAGCAAGAACAGCTGCTGCCAGATTACCAGCCAAGCAGCGCGAATCAGGCCCTTGGCCACGGCAAATAAAAGTTATTCAGCAAGAAATTCGTCAATAATAGTGCTGACAAGATGAATCCTAATATAGAAATTTCGGTAAAGACCCGCTTTGTGGATGAACAATCTGTCGCTGAAAAAGGGCAGTTTGTGTTTGCCTACACCATTACGATTTCCAATCAATCCGCTATTTCTGTACAGCTAATCAGCCGACACTGGATTATTACAGATAGTCGCAGCCAGGTGCAGGAAGTAAAAGGTCTGGGTGTAATAGGACAACAGCCTGTGTTACAACCGGGTTCCAGTTTTACTTACAGTAGCAGTGCGATGTTGGCAACAGAAACAGGAACTATGCAAGGTAGTTATCAAATGTGCACAGAGGAGAAAGAAAATTTTTCTGTGCCAATTCCGGCATTTCTGTTGATACACCCCAAAAAGTTACACTGATAATTTTCCATTCTCTCTTCGGATGTAATGCTATGGCGTTTTGCAAACTCAATTCATCATGGTTTCTTATTTTGTTGCTGATGATTCAGTCGCCGATATTGCTGGCGGATTCATCCGGGTTTACGTTTTTTCATGCCCGTGGTACGGAAATAGTGACGGCATTCGGAGAGCCTGTTTTTTTTAAGGGCGTCGCTTTCGGTAATCGAGTCTGGAATAACGACAGAATTCCTGTGTTGCATCATTCAGCAGAAGATTTTCTTCGTGTTAAAAATATGGGGATGAATCTGGTTCGTTTTTATTTGAATTACAAAACCTTTGAGAACGATGACAAACCTTATCATTATCTTGATGATGGTTGGAAATGGCTTGACGATAATATCAATTGGGCAAAACAACACGGAGTCTATTTAATTTTAAATGTACACATTCCTCAAGGAGGATTTCAGTCTACGGGAAATGGTTGGGCACTGTGGGATCAGGAAGAAAATCAAAAGCGATTAATTGCATTATGGAAAGCCATAGCTGAGCGCTACAAAGATGAACCTGTTGTCATGGGCTACGATTTGCTCAATGAGCCTGGTGTTTCAAAAAGCAAACAGCAATGGCAAATTCTGGCACAAAAACTGGTTAACGAAATTCGTACAGTTGATAAGGAACATCCCATTTTTATTGAACGCGTTAATTCAGTAAAGAAAAATTGGGATAACGATAAAGACATGAATTATGTTCTTGTTGAGGGTGAGAATTTAATTTATGAGTTTCATATTTACGACCCTTATTTTTATACACACCAACTGGCGGAGTGGGATGATTACATGCGTAATCGCGATGGGGGTGTATGGCCGGATTCCAAAAAGGATCACACCAAAAAATTTTTGGAGAAACGAATCGATAAACATCTGGCATGGGGACGTAAGCACAATGTCCCTCTGTATCTGGGTGAGTGGGGGCTCTATAAAGCCAATTTTGAAAAAAACCGAGGTGGCTTAAATTGGGTGAAGGATATGCTGGATATCATTGCGGAACGAAAAATTACCAATACTTATCATGTTTACCATGAAGAAAGCTTTGGTATTTTTCGCGGCGATGGTGCAATCGACCCCAACAATATCAACCAGCCATTGATGCAGCTTTTTCAAGAGTATTATCAATAGCCTATCAACACTTTTGAATTGCGGCACAGCATCTGTGTTGCCGCATAAATCAATCTCTCTTGACTCCTTCTGTTTATCCTCTTTACTTAATCCACTGGCATTGTGTTTTACAGAGATTTTTTCAACAGGTGTATTTATTAAAGAGAGGAATCCAGATGACGATAGTAAATAAGTTGTTAAAAAGGGTGTTGTATATTCCATATGGACTTGTAGTGTTATGCGCCGCAAGCACCCTTGCCGAAGTTCCTGCTGCATTAAACAAGCACTTACCTGAATTGCAAAAGCTGGGTGAAAATCCGGTATTGGTGGCGGCCGTTAAGTCACAAAATGCCAAAGGGGTCAGTCTGGAAGAAATTAAAAAACGTGATGCAGAGTGGATGGCGAAAACAGGCGTAGATG
The DNA here is from genome assembly GCA_946481095.1 of uncultured Cellvibrio sp. Next base: position 16,911 of record CAMLML010000035.1, on the reverse strand, counting down.
AAGGGATGAAAGCACTCATGGAAAACGAGCCAGCCAAAGAGTTAGCCAAAATAGAAAGTTCGCAGCCATTTTATTTCGAATTATTTTTAATGGATAACCAGGGCGCTAATGTGGCGATGACAAATAAAACCTCGGATTATTGGCAAGGCGATGAAGAAAAATTCAAATCTTCTTACAAGGGTGGTACAGGTGCGGTATTTATTGCCGAGCCTGAATTTGATGACAGTGCCAAGGCTTATCTTATTCAAGTCTCAGTTCCGGTTATGGATGCGGGTAAAGCCATTGGAACAATTACTATAGGCGTGAATCTGGACGAATTGGAAGCAGCACAATAAGTGCCATATGAAATAGGGGCGCCATGTGAATTGGTTTTATGGATTAAACATACGTACGAAATTGCTGATCCCGATTAGTATCATCAGTTTTCTGGTGATACTCATGGGAATAATTGTTATTGAGCGTTTTCGTATGATCGAAAATAAAGTCAGTGAATTGCGAGAGATCAATTTGTTGGCTGTAGGCTATTTGCTGGAAGCAGATTCTGAATTACATAAGGCGCTGATAGAAGAACGTAGCATGTTGTTTTTGAATGCGGGTACGCCGGACTTTAGTGCATCACTTGATAGGCACAAGCAAAGTATTGCCAATGCACGCAAAAAATTGAATGATTTTCACCGCTTGGTCAAGACGACAGAAATTGAAATTTTGTATGCGGACTATGAAAAGGCGCGAGATAAGTGGGAAGCTCTTACATTGACCGTAGCGCGAGAACGTGAAGCCAATACACGTATAGGGCGCACGACCGCAATGGAGGTCAGTTTCAAGGATGCCAATATTGCTTTTGCAGAAATGCGTAATGTTATTTATACATTGAAAAATCAGGTAGAGCAAAAGGCGACAGAAACTGTCGATGATTCGCGTGCGATAGTGCATCAAAGTCGTAATTTGTTAGTGGTGATTATTGCAGTGACCTTGTTGGTCAGTTTTGCTATCTGGTTATTTACGCCGAGATTGATGATTGATCCCATTCGTAGAATGATTGCTTTCGTAACGTCGCTTGCCGGGGATGGTGGTGATCTCACTCATAAAATTCCGGTTATTTATCACGATGAGTTAGGTGAGTTGTGTCAATCTGTTAATTTATTTATTGATAATCTGCGTCAATTGCTGGTGCATGTTATTGATATGGGGCAATCATTTAATACCCATGCACAAACGCTGACTAATCTTGCGAATAATAATAGTGAACTGTCGCATAAACAGGGTGCCGAAGTGGGGCTGGTGGCAAATGCGATGAATCAATTGTCTGTTTCTATTCAGGAAGTAGCAAATCTTGCTGATCGCGCTGCCGCAAAAACCAGTCAGGTGCGTGGGCACAGTAGTGATGGTTTGCAAGTTGTGGGTAAAACCGTTGATTACATTAATAATCTGGCAGAAGAAGTAAAAAGCTCGGCCAGTGTGATAGTGCAGTTGAATCAAAACAGCGGCAATATCGCTAATGTTGTGAATGTCATAAAAGGTATCGCTGAACAAATTAATTTACTCGCACTCAATGCTGCAATTGAAGCAGCCCGTGCGGGCGAACAGGGTAGGGGCTTTGCTGTAGTGGCAGATTCAGTGCGTGAGCTGGCATTTAAAACGGCTGAATCGACCAAAGAAATTCATAACATGATTTCGACTTTACAACAGAGCGCAAACCAGGCTGTGAATGCCATGGATAAAAGCCAGAAAATTGCTGAAGATTCTGTAATCCAGGCAGGCCTTGCAGGAGCGGCCCTGGAAAAAATTGATAGTGCAGTGTTGGAAATGCTGGAGCTGAATACACAAATTGCTCACGCGTCACAACAACAGTCCAAAGTATCTGACGAAATTAATCATAACGCAGATAATATTAATCGCTACACACAAGATGCTACACAATTAACTGGCAAGGTAAATCAATCGTCACAACAATTGGCACAAATGGCCAATAAACTTCAGGAAGAGTTATACAAATTTAAAGTTTGATGACGGTAAATTCTTGGCCTGACGAAAATAAAAACGGCGGAAACTATCCGCCGTTTTTATTTTTATTTGATTATTCTTCGGATGCCAACATTTCTTTATATTCTGCTGCATCCATGGCATCTTCCAGTTCGGAAAGGTCATCAGGTTGTACGCGGAAAAACCAGCCTTCATCATAGGGGGATGAGTTAACTATTTCAGGAGATTCCTGCAGTGAATCGTTGACCGCGACCACTTCTCCGGACACCAGAGAATAAATATCAGATGCTGCTTTTACTGATTCAACAACACCAGCCTCTTCGCCAACACTCACACGACTGCCGACTTCAGGTGTTTCAACATATACCACATCACCCAATGCTTCTTGTGCGTGATCAGTAATACCTATGGTAACAGTGCCGTCTTCTTCGACACGCGCCCATTCGTGACTGCTCAGGTATTTTAATTCTTTGCGAATATCGCTCATGATAATTTCCTATGAATGATAGAGGGGTAAATAAATATTAAATCAGGGCTTTGCCATGACGAACAAAATTGGGTTTGCATCTTTCAACAGTGACCCACTTGCCACGCATTTCAACTTGATAGTGTGTGACGTTTGATTTGGGCACTCGTGCCAGCGCAATAGAGTAACCGAGACTGGGTGAAAAAGTCCCGCTGGTGATCACACCTTTTTCGTCGATTCCTTCAACAGAAACCAACTGTTCGGCGCGTAAAACACCTCGCTCACGTAAGGCCAGTCCTACCAGCTCATAACGAATGCCCGATTGTTTTTCAGCTTCCAATGCAGTTCTGCCAATGAAATTGCGAGCAGCTGGTTCCCAGGCAATAGTCCAACCCATATTGGCAACCAAAGGTGATTGGGTTTCATCCATTTCATGTCCGTAAAGGTTCATGCCCGCTTCAAGACGTAATGTGTCGCGCGCACCCAATCCGCAAGGTGCAACACCTGCTTGTGCCAGGGTTGTCCAAAAAGCTTCCGCCTGATTATTGGGGAGCATGATTTCCAGTCCATCTTCACCGGTATAACCCGTGCGGGCAATAAACCATTCTCCGACGGCCAATCCCTGAAATACGGCTAATTGCGGAATGATTGAGGCCTGTTCGTTTGTCAGGCAAGTTTTGGTGAGCTCGATTGCTTGAGGGCCTTGAATGGCGATCATGGCCAGATCAGCACGTTCATTCAAGGTGACATCGAAATGCTGATCATCTGATTTGATTTGCGATTGCATCCAATCCAGATCTTTTTCTCGCGTACTGCAATTCACTACAACCCTGTACCAATTGCCCATGTTGTAGACAATCAAGTCGTCAATTACACCGCCATCAGGTCGCAGCATGCCAGAGTAAAGTGCCTTTCCCAATAAAGAATCCAGGCGGGCAATATCGTTGGCTAACAGGTATTGCAGATAGGCTTTCGCATCTCTGCCGGTTACATCCACCACTGTCATATGCGACACATCAAACATGCCCGCATGCTGGCGCACTTTATGATGCTCTTCAATTTGCGAGCCGTAATGCAGGGGCATATCCCAACCCCCGAAATCCACAAGCTTGCCGCCCATTTGTTGATGTACGTGATAAAGCGGGGTTTTATGACCCATGAAGATACCTGTAAGGAAATGGTGTGAAATGAAAAGGTCGCCATTGTAGGGCTGGGCGCGTGAAAAATGAATGTTTATTCTGTTACTTTGATATTTGTCAGGTTCAACTAAGATCAGTCGATTGATCTTGATAGCGTGACTGGCTACAATTAAGATCAATCGATTGATCTTAATGGTGATGTATGTTGCAAGTCTCTGAAAACGAAGTAAAAAATCGCCTTCGCTTTGACAACTCCTGGTGGGAACAAGATGGGTTTGTAGAGGAACGCTTCAACAATCTACCTAGAAGAGCCTATTTCAATCGCTTTTGTGAGTTGTTGATTGATAGGACGATTAACAGAGCCATCATATTGATGGGGCCTCGCAGGGTTGGTAAAACGGTGATGGTTTACCATGGGATTGCACAATTGCTCAAGTCGGGTGAACAGGCAAAAAGCATAATGTATTTGTCTCTGGAGACACCTATCTACACTGGTCTTAGCCTTGAAAAAATATTGAATTTATTTTTGACTGAGTTTGCGCACAATCGTACCAGCCGACTGACAATATTTTTTGATGAAATCCAGTACCTGCGCGATTGGGAAGTCCATTTAAAATCCTTGGTTGATTCCTATCCTGCTTTTAAATTTATTGCAACAGGTTCGGCTGCGGCTGCGTTACGTTTGAAAAGCAGGGAATCTGGCGCTGGGCGCTTTACCGAATTCATGCTGCCGCCACTAACCTTTGCTGAGTATTTGCAGTTTATTCAGCGAGAAGATGAATTAATAAAATTCAATGAGAATGAGATTAGTTGGAAATATATTGCACCGGACATTGAATCTTTAAATGAAGAATTTATTCGTTATTTAAATTATGGTGGATATCCTGAAGCAGTGTTTTCTGAAACTATTCGTGGAGACAGTTCGCGATATATTAAAAGTGACATAGTGGATAAAGTTTTGTTGCGTGATTTACCCAGTTTGTATGGAGTCAGTGATATTCAGGAGCTCAATCGACTATTTACGGTAATAGCCTACAACACAGGGAATGAAATATCGCTTGAAGGATTATCGCAGTCTTCAGGTGTGGCTAAAAATACTTTAAAGCGTTATCTGGAGTACCTGGAAGCTGCATTTCTAATTAAAAGGATTCATCGGGTCGATGAAAACTCCAAACATTTTACCAGGGCAACAACATTCAAGGTGTATTTAACCAATCCATCCATGCGTGCTGCATTATTTGGGTATATTGGAACTGATGATAGTGCAATGGGAGCTCTTGCAGAAACTGCCATTTATAGCCAATGGTTGCACAGTGATTTTATTGATGCGCTTTATTATGCAAGATGGAAAAAAGGTGAGGTCGATATAGTTGCGCTACATCAGTCTACACAAAAACCCCATTGGTGCGCGGAAATTAAATGGTCTGATAGAGTTATTTCAGATCATGATGAAATCAAAGGGCTCATTGAGTTTTCAAAAAATAACCAGATTACAGAACCGTCTATAGTGACAACCAGAACAAAGCAGGCCAGTTTTTTTGTTAAAGACGTTTTTATTCGATTTATACCAACAGCATTACAAACTTACTCGTTGGCAAAAAATATTATGAATTATAAAAAATAGTTGCAGTGAGGTCGAAAAGGCCGCATCAGCGGCCTTGATTAAATCTTCAATTTTCTGGGTGCTCTTTCCTGTCCTTATCTGCAATTTTCTGTAAAGCCTCGATATCTTTTGATAAATCTTCCAACGTGATTTCGTCGCTTATACGCACTGCAGGTGGGTAGATGACGTCCATGTAAAGTTTGTCGCGCAGATAATTACTGGATTGATAATTTTGTGCGAGTACAACGATTGAGGCGAAAAGTGTAATGCCGCCAACATACAATTTGATGCGTTCGGATTCCTTAATGCCGAGGGACATCAAATGGTAATAAATGGTTGTTGCGCCGATGAAAATGGCGGGCAGTGCTGTAAAGGTTGATAGCGATTCCCAGCTGAAAGCGTAGGCGACAATACTGCTAAGGTTTTCCCAGATTCCGGTTGCTAATAAACCGCAGGCGGCGATTAATGTGTGTCGCCCAAAACGGGTTCGTCCACCGAGTAATCGATTTAATAGCGACCAGAGCCCGATCCATCCAGCCGTTGCTGTCAAAATGGCAACCAACGACAGTAAATATTCACTCAGATTTTTATCGCTGAAGTCTGTGCTCCATTGTTCAAATAATCCGGTAAGGCTGATGATGATCACACCGATAATCGTCGTTCGCCAGCCATCCCAGCGGTGATCTGAAAGATCCGGCTTTTCTTCAGCAATTTGAAAATCAATCGGACGAATGCGCAATTCACTGCGTCCCAATCGATAGTGCGCATCACCATTAACAACAAAAAAATTATCACGTTGGTGATTGTGTTTTATGGAGTTCAGGCTGCCCAGATCACGCAGCGTCAATTCATCCAATTGATTCAATTCAATGATGGCATGATGTGCTGCCGCATAGGGGTCGTCCAGAATAATGTCGTTGTCGTAAGCGCGGCCAATACGAACCGGTAATTGTTCAAAACGAAAACGATGTGCAACATCACCTGCGGCGGTCATGATTTCAATAAAAAAAGGCTTATTCATTTGCATCATCCTTTTTGGAGGTATTGCTGGCCGATGCTTCGCTGCTCGATTGGGTATTGACAGAAGACTGCGCGTTGTTGGCCGATTCTTCGCCTGACAATTCAGGTGGTATTTTTTCAGGCAATATTTTTTCTGTGGGTGATTTTTTTGTATCTTCCGTGCGGCTCAGTGAATGTAAAAATTCCTCAATTAATTTCATGCCGGTGTCATAAGCGACGCCCCGTATATTCATCATGCTTTGCAGGCTGGAATTGGCATCGTCACTGCTGGCGGTGATCAAGGTGAAGTCATAAAGCCCATTGAATTTGTGATAAGCCTCAGCACAAACCTGAACGCGCATTTTAATATTTTGCAGTTTGACAAAATTTTCTGTACAGGCAGCGGGTGTCAACACCCGGCTGTGGGCCGAGCTGTAAACCTGACGGGCAAATCGTTTGCTGGCGAGTTGTGAAAATTGCCAGGCATTTAATTTTTTATTGCGCAGATAGCTGTGCGACATGGAAATGTGCCCGGTTTGCATGTTATCCGATACATATATTTCGGATTCCATGGAGCAACTGATATTCGCACTGCTGATTTTTTTCTCGGTGCCATCACTTGAATCGCCCCAGCAGCGCACCTGATCGGATTCACGCACAGGGACTCGATAATCGCCCAATTCTTTTATTTCAAACGGCTTGCTTAATAAAATATCAAACATCACTTTTTGATGTTCCAGTAATTGATCGCCAATCATGGGTTTGAAATCGGCAGGTGGAACCAGATCGGGAGCGGTTTTTTCCAATAATTTTTGTGCGTAATGTGCAGGCACCAAAAAGCTGACCAGCTCTCCATCCATACGGTGTGCAACATTGATTCCTGCCAACTCGCCGTCTGCCGTAATATTAGGGCCACCGCTCATGCCGGGATTAACCGCACCGGTAAACATATATTGTTCGGAAAAGCCGCGTGTATTCAGTCCGTTATAAGTTCCTTCCGTAATAGAGAAACCCAAATCAAGCGGGTTGCCGAGAGAATACAAATTCTCACCCTGTTGTAATTGAGGTAATTTTTTTTCGTCAGACGATAAGGGGATGTGATAGAACCCGGTACCCTGTTGGTTGACCCTGACTATGGCGAGATCATGCAATACATCTACTGCCAGCACAGTGAAATCACCGCTTTCACCTTTGATATTTTTGTATTCGCCGAAATAGGTTTCAGGTTCAAGGGCAATTTGCGATATCACGTGGAAATTGGTTACAGCCAAATATCCGGTGCCGATTAAAAATGCAGAGCCGACAGAAGATTGGCTGCGACCATTTTTGGTGAGTACACGCAGTTTTAATAAATCTTTGTCCGCTTTTTCAAACAATGCCTGGGCAGTTGAAGAAGGTTTGGGCAGATTGTTTGCCGCCAGGCCAAAAGATGAGATACAACAGCCCAGTAAAAATACACACAGGGAAAACAGTTTCATGATGATCCTTGGGATAAACATGCAGTCAGTAAAATAATCGGTCAATAAAAAGCAGCCCATTGTGCCTAGGTATGGGGCTGCATAACAAGTCTGACCACTGAATTCAGGAAGGTTCCGGTGTTCGTGCCAGTGCCCAGACCACAACGGAAGCGGCACCCTGCTGCAATAACAATTTGCTGAGTTCATCCACAGTAGAGCCGGTCGTCACTACATCATCAACCAGTGCCAGATGTTTTCCTTTGATCAATGTTGATTTTCTTTTGTCGATAGTGAATGCATTTTTCAGATTGCCCAGGCGTGCCTGTTTGCCAGAATCTTTTTGCGATTGAAGATGATGTGTGCGGTAACAGAGGCGGGGATAATTTGTTATCCGCAAGGATTGTGCAATATCACGAGCCAGTAATTCACTTTGGTTGAAGCCTCTTTGAAATCGTCGCCATTTGTAGATGGGAACGGGCACCAGAAGGTCAGGCAATAAATGTTCCCTGTAAGCATCCTGCAAAAAATCAATCAATAATTGCGAGAGCAATTTGCCGCGAGCAAAGTGATGTTTGAATTTGAAATCCAGTATTAAATGGTTCAGCGGATAATCGTAACGAAACGGTATTTTGCTGCCATTAAATGCGGGTTGTCGCAACAAGCACTTGCCGCAAATTGTTGCAGTGGCATCCAGCGGCAGGGAGCAAATGGAGCAACAATTATGTAACCAGGGCAAAGCGAAATGGCACTCGTTACACAAGGCAAGATTGGCATCATGATGTAAGCGTTTGCGACAACAGGCACAGTGGTCAGGCAACAAACAATCCAGAGTAAATTTCCAGAATTTGTCGAAGCTGGAGTGGTTTCCAAAACCGGAATAGTATTTATCCATGAATCAATTCCTTTGATAGGTAGCTCAGTGCGGAGCCAAGTCTAGCGGGCATGCAGTCTGAAGGCAATCAGCCGATAGCAACGCAAATATTGATTGTCGTCCCTGTGAAGGCGGGGAACCATGGTAGAGTCACACAACTCACAATTTGTATTTTTTCGACGCTCTTTTCGAGCATCTTGACCCCCTCCTAACCTCCCCCCTTGCCAAGGGGAGGAACTGTCCCCGCCCCTGGCAAAGTGCGGAGGTGAGGTCAGGCTTTTTATAAGCATAAATTGAGATCTTTCCATGAAAAATTTTATTACCGTCGATCCTTTTCAAAAAGAATTGGTAGCAGCACGCAAACGAGCCAAACAATTGTGCATGGAGCTGAATGCATTGGCTGCTGATAAAACCAAAGCGCGTAAACCTATATATCAGGCGTTGTTTGCGCAGGTCTCAACGGCCTACATTGAGCCGCATTTTTTTTGCGATTACGGCAGTAATATTTTTCTCGGCGAACGTTTTTATGCCAATCACAATTGCGTGATTCTGGATGTCGCCAAAGTCACCATAGGGAACAGGGTGATGCTTGGCCCCCAGGTACAAATTTATACCACCAGTCATCCATTGGATGCCGCTGAGCGGGCTGGCGGAATTGAATATGCGGCAGAAGTTGCGATTGGTGACGATTGCTGGATAGGTGGTGGCGTTATTATCCTCCCAGGGGTATCAATAGGGTCGGGCTGTGTTATTGGTGCGGGAAGTCTGGTTAACAAAGATATTCCGGCTGGCGTAATGGCGGCAGGTAATCCATGCAAGGTTATAAAATTTCTAAATTGAATATTGCTGATGATTTGTGCGCCATCTGACGACAATTGGAAATTGTTGACTATATTACTCAGAGGTCTTTGTGTGTTTTTTACTATTTGAAATCAATCCAATAATCGGCATCAGGCAACCAACATTAATCCGTTATGACTTAAGGTGACCAAGTGAGAGTTAAATCATTCAAACTTAAATGGAGTTTGATGTTGCTATTCCTGATTGGGAATTTATTTAGCTGTAACTTATCTGCCGATGAAAAATCACCTGACATGTCTCCCATGGTTGTGCGTTATGTGATTCCGACCGGGCGTGAATTTTTACATACCTATAAAGTGGAGTTAATTCACCAGGCGTTGGAAATTACCCGCCCGGAATTTGGCAATTATGAAGTGATGACGTTTAAAGGCGAGAGCCCCAACGATCAGCGCCGAACGGTGTTGATTAATGAGGGGAAATTAATCAATTTGCTTTGGGCGACGTCCGGTTCCATGATTTCAAAAGGTGAGGTGCTGGAAATTCCGGTGGATATTTTTCACGGTCTTCTTGGCTATAGAGTATGTTTGAAAAATACGGCGGCACCGACTTTGAAACACGTCGCTTCACTGCAGGATTTGACGAAAATAAAAATTGGTCAAAGTGAGGAATGGCCTGATGTGAATATTTACCGGGCCAATCATATAAAGCCTGTGCTCACGCCCGGGCTTGGCAGTTTGTTCGAAATGTTGGGCTATAGGCGTTTTGACTGTTTGCCTCTGGGGGCAAATGAAGTGACGCACATTTATGAAGAGAAAAAAAATCAATACCCATTTTTGGAAATTGATGACCAATTATTAATTTATTACAAATTTCCCATTTACTTTTACGTCAGCAAAGTTCATCCCGAGATTGCAAAGCGTTTGGAATTGGGTTTAAAAAAACTTCAGGAAAATGGTGATTTTGATGCGATTTTTCGTAAACATCATGAGCAGGATCTGAAAGTGTTGAATTTGCGCAACCGACGTCTGGTTTGTCTGGAGTCTCCCTTTATTGATCAAATCAATCAATGTAAAGATCCTGTTGTCTATCCTGATGAATGGATTGATTAGGTGGTCAAGTGAGAGCTAAATTATTCGAGCCTGGATGGAGCTTGGCTTTTCTGTGTCTGCTGCTGAATTTATTCGCGTTGAAGTTGTATGCTGACGAACCTCTGCTGGTAGTGCGCTATGGCATACCGAATGGGCATGAATTTTTGCATGACTATAAAATTGAATTGATTCGTGAGGCGTTGGAAATTACCCGCCCTGAATTTGGTCATTATGAGATATCGGTAATTAAAGGCGAAAATCCCAATGATCAACGCAAAGCATGGCTGATTAATGAAGGGAAATTAATTAATCTGGTGTGGGCAAATCCCGGTTCTGTGATATCCAGGGGCAAGGTTATTGAAATCCCTGTTGATATTTTGCATGGGTTGTTGGGTTATCGAATATGTTTGAAAAATGCAGATGCTGCCTCTTTGGAAAAGGTAAGGTCGTTGCAGGATTTGATGAAAATAAAAATTGGCCAAAGTGAAGAATGGCCGGATGTGACTGTTTACAAAGCAAATCAAATAAAACCTGTGTTGACTCCCGGGCTTGTTAGTTTATTTGAGATGTTGGGTTACAAGCGTTTTGATTGTTTGCCGTTTGGTGCAAATGAAGTCACGCATATTTATGAAGAGAAAAAGCGGCAATATCCTTTTTTGGCGATTGATGACCGCTTGCTGATTTATTACAGGTTTCCAATTTATTTTTATGTCAGTAATGCGCACCCGAAAATTGCCGAGCGTCTTGAATTGGGGTTAAAAAAACTGGAAAAAAATGGCGATTTTGATGCGCTCTTTCGCCAGTATCACGAGCGTGATCTTAAACAATTGAATTTGCGCAGTCGGCATTTGGTTTGTTTGGAGTCGCCATTAATTGATCAGGCGGGTCAGTGTAAAGATGCGGTGGCTTATCCTGATCAGTGGCTGAATTAATTTTGCCATTGGTATTCGACAGGCTGCGGTGACTTTACAGCAACGGCACACCAGTTTTTGATTGAGAATTGATTCAGTTCACATTGAAAAAATTGCCATTGCCCGTGTTGTTCGAGTTTTAATTCAGGTGAGAAGGTTGCGCTGATCTTATGTGGACTTGATAGTGCAAAACTGATTTTATCCAAGCCTGTGGCTATACCTGTGCCCAGTGCTTTAAGAAAAGCTTCTTTTAGTGTCCAGAGTTGAAAAAAATAATCCTGCATTTTTTCTGGATCAGCAATTTGATTTATCTGTGCTATTTCATCGGCATGAAAATAATGTCGGGCGATATCTAAAATGGATTTTCTTTCCGCAGTGCTTTCAACATCAATGCCTAAAGAGCAATTCATGCCCACCGCTAAAACAGCGGATTGTTTACTGTGACTCAAGTTAAATTGTAAATCTTTGTACTGCACAAAAGGTTTACCGTAAGGGTTGCGATAAAATAACAAAGATTCGGGGTTGGTGTTGGTGTAACGGGCCAGGATGCGTCGCATGAAAATTCGTGTGTTGATGTAGTTGTCAGCACCGCGTTTGAATTTGGCAGCGCGTTCATTTTCATCAGCCGATAGTAAGTGTCGCCCGTTTTCTTGCCAGCCTTCCGGCGTTTTTTCCAGATCAAAATGCCAGAGGTGTATCTGGTTTTCGTTTAAAAGCAGGTGAGAGTGAGAAGTTAACATGGCTATAATGCGCGCCTTAATAATTTAATCAGGTTGCCTATTATGTCTGTATCTGCCAATAAAGTTGTCAGTTTTCATTATCGTTTGCATGAGTTGGATGGTGATTTGCTGGAAGAATCCTACGGTGCCGATCCAACACTCTATTTACATGGTCATAATAATTTATTGGCCGTTATTGAACAGGCACTGGAAGGAAAACAAGCTGGCGATAAGCTCAACATAAAGGTCGCGCCGGAAGAGGGATATGGTTTGCGTCGCGAAGGCGCTATACAACGAATTCCAATCAAGCATTTGCTGGATCACGAGAAAATTAAAAATCGTTTGAAACCCGGTATGAAGGTTTCAGTGAATACCCAACATGGCCCATGGGAAGCTGTGGTGTTGAAAGTGGGTAAATTTAATGTTGATGTGGATAGCAATCATCCACTTGCAGGTAAACATCTGAATTTTGAAATCGAAATTGTAGATGTTCGCGATGCATCGGATGAAGAGTTGGCTCACGGTCATGCACATGGTGCGGGTGGGCATAATCATTAAACTGCTATAGTTAATTTACCGTTGTTTGACTTGTTCAAATTGTGAGGTGACCTATGTACTTTCGTAGCGCAATCCTGTGTGTGTTTTTGCTTGCCGGGTGTGATGGCGATGATTATCCCGATGAAACGGTATCGTCAAAAAACCTGACCACTGATCAAATGGGTATGGATGTCAGTGTGCAAACTATGGATGCAGAAACAGACACTGCCGACAACGGCACTCACGTTTATGTCACCTTGTACAAATTTCACGGTAATTATGTGCAATGGGTCAATTTAACCGATCAGGAAAGTTTGACCCTGTTGCAGGACGCGACCACTAATCCATTCACAAAAAATTTGTATCCCGCAAATGGTAAACCCTACGGGATTGATTACAGCCACTCGGTCACCGAAACCGCAGGCGGCGAAGAAATGACAATCGCCCTGAATCGCCCGACAGGTTCAGCATTAAATACTGTAGTGCGTACACTCGATCCCACCACTTTTTCCATCACGCCATCATCAACACCTTTTTTACCCACATCATCCCTGACATTGGATTGGACAGGTATCACCGGTTACGAATATCAAATCACCCTGCGTTTCAGCTGTGGTGACACAGAGCAATATTTGCAAACAGTGCGCTTGCCAAACAGTTATTTCCCGACAATTCCGGTAAGCCCTTTTGTTATTCGTTTCTCGGATTATTTTTACTTCCCCTCCGACACCTCAATCACCACCTGCCAACTCCGCGCCAGTCTCTGGTCCTATGAAGACCAAAGCGAACAGGGTGATCCAGCATTCGGTGATGTATCCATCACCGCATCACGCGTACAACGTTTATCGGTGCCTGTGCAGCGGATGTAAAAAAGCAGTTGCTGTGAAAATAAAAAAGAGTTCACTGAGCTCTTTTTTATTTTTGGATTCATTAATATCACATCGTCATCCCTGCGAATAATCACATGGATGTGATGTAGTAGCGCAATGCAGGAGCAATTGCCGAGGCAGGGATCCAGCCTTTGATCTATTGAAATTTTTTAACTACTGGATTCATGCCTTCGCAGGAATGACAACTAATTTTGACTCGTGCACAAGTCTCCAATCACTTATCGCCCCAAGATCTTTTGTTGAATTGAGCGACTGAGGCTTTTTGAATTCTTTTGTTATTAGAAATTTCACAGATATTTTTGTTACTGAAAGTAATTTGTTTTTTGTTTGGATGGTAATTATTTGACTTCGAGGTTGTGTGCGTATTATTTAGTATCAGCTGCTTTGTGCATTGTGGAACTTTATTTTGCTCTGAACCAATTATTTGAAAATAGTTTATATGCAAGTTTTAATTAAACAATCAAGTCTGAATCGCACTAATGAAGGCATACATTGGAAATGAGAATAAAAGAGGAATCTATGACTAAGCAAGAGAATCCAACAAGTTATAAATTTACAATCTTAAGTGAAGACGTAGCGGCACAAGACTTGTTTGAGGATAAAACACATGAGCGAGTTAGCGAAAATCTCTACAAAATTATTCAAGGGTCAGACAGAGGCGTCACTATTGGTCTAGAAGGATCATGGGGATCGGGAAAATCAACAGTAATTAAGCTACTTAAAGATAAGTTAACTGAAAATTCAAATAATAAAACTTTATTTTTTATGTTCGATGCTTGGGCTCATGATGGTGATCCTTTGCGCCGAATATTTTTGGAATCCCTAATTCGAGAAATAGACCCTGACGAAAAAGATAAAGACCTCAATACGATAAAAGGTAAAATCACCGGAAGAAAGAAAGTGGTTGAGGTAAAAGCGAAGAAGAGTACATCGAAACTGGGGAAATTGATTTCATTCTCAGCATTGCTTATCCCATTGGGTTCAGCTTTACTAGGCAAAGTAAATTATGAATTACTTGTTTGGCCTTGGTCTCAACAGGCGCATCATCTTGACCGATTGTTTATCTTGGGGTTGTTTTTCTGTCTATTCCCCGTGTGGATTTTGGTTTATTGGTATTTTAGAGGTGACAGGGATTCAAACAATAAAGTTTCGTGGGAATTTTTTTCAGTCGATACAAGAGAAGACTATACACAAGATATAACTGAGGATGGTGAAAGAACATCTATCGAGTTTGAAGATCATTTCAAATGCATTATTCAAACTGCAATAAAAAAAGGAATCATCGAGCGCGGTATAGTTGTAATTGATAATCTTGACCGAGTTGATTCTGGTCATGCTAAAAACATTTGGTCAACATTGCAGACATTTTTTCAGAAACGCTCAAGCAGAAATGCAGAGCTTAACTGGTCAGACAAGTTATGGTTTGTCATACCTTTTGATTATGAAGGTTTCCTCAAAATTTGGGATTCTAATGACGGTAATAATGAAGTTGGAAAATCATTTTTAAAAAAATGCTTTCAACTTATTGCGGAAGTTCCTAATCCAGTTATGTCAGGGTGGTCTAAGTACGCAGAGATTTGTATCGATGAGGCGTTGAATCAATGGCCGGAACATGAAAGAGTAGGCGTGTTTTCAACCTATGTTCGCTATGCAAGTAACCTTGATAAGTCTCCAACTCCGAGAGACATAAAAGTCTTTGTTAATCAGGTTGGACTTCTTGGTGCAATGTGGGGCGGTGAAACCTCTATTGAGGCGATTTGCCTTTACGCCTTGTTCAAGGAGTCGTTTTCTACTAAACAATTAAGGGTTGATTTGATTTCAGGGAGGTTTCCAAGCCCATATCAGCCGGACTCTGATTTTTCCACTATTTGCGCGGAGCTTGCGGGATTAATTTTTGGTGTAAATAAAAGCAAGGGTATAGAGTTGCTGTTAATTCCAGAAATTCAAGCAGCATTCAAAGAAGGCGATGGCGACAAGCTCTTATTGTTGGCTGAAAATCACGGCACCGCTTTCTGGATTGCTTACGAAGCCTCAAAAAATCAATGGCAGTTAAATTCTGGCCACGCAGATGAAATAAAGATTGCTTTTACAAATGCCCTCTATACGGGATTGATAAAATACAAAAGCAAAATAAAACGCGATGTTGATCGGCTAGTAGATATTTGGATAGAGATATTTCCAGAATTAAAATTTGAGTCATTTGATTATTCTACATCACTAAAACAAACCATTGATCTTTACTCAGGTAGAGATTTTTTTCTGGATAAATTAAACAATTTAACCAAAAAAAGATTAAGTGATATCGTATCTCTTGTAGGCAATGATAAGTTTCCCGAAAAAAGTCTTGTAAATTTTATAGGGATAGTAAATTTATTAAAAGCTGAGGGTAGACCGATTACACGTTCGTCTTATTCAAAGCTAAGCTTTGGAAATTGGAGGTTTTGGCTAGATGCGCTAAATAAACTAAATATAAATTTAGATGTGGTATTACCAAAAAAGGAAACAATAGTAGAAATTGCTACCGAAACTCAGTTTTCTTCAGCTCATTTGAATGATGACGCTCTTAAATATCTGGTGAAGACCTACCAGCTTTATCCGGAACCAACAGAGTGGGAGTCAGTGGCCGGCCAAATGGTTTCTTGGTTTAATCTTCGAAGTAGAAACTATGAGTGCGAAAATGTCTATGCTTTTGCCTTAATCCTATATTTAGGATCCAACAAAACTATCTCATCTAATATTCAATCATGTATCGATGGAGAACCATTTTGGAAATCTGGCCAGCAATCTACTTGTATAGATAATCCATCCCTTCCAATTCTAGCAGCGCTTTGTGTGAAAGATAAAATTCAAAATCATCAATTCGTTTCAGTAGAAGTTAAGTCGTTTTGGGCTCAAAATCCTACAAAAAAGATTTTATTAGCTTGTTATGAAAAGCTGAAATCCTTAGGCCAGTTGGATCTAGTATGGATTCTTGGAAGAGATAAGCGGAATGTACTTGCACAAAATATTGTTCGTGAATTCCAAGACCCCGACCTCTACAGTTCTTGGGCTGGCGTGAATTACATAGATGAATACGATTGGGCAGATCAAGAAGAAAAGCACGGTATTGCTGAAAAGCTATTGGAGCACGGAGCATTTTTTGATAATAATTCGCAGATGGCTGATAATCCAACAACCTATCAAGGTGTTTACAAAATATTTTATAAATTAAATGATGAAAAAATTAATTCATTTATCGATGATGAAATCAGTAAAGCGACCAAAGATGATTGGTCGAAGTGTATTGCTGAGAATGGCGTATTACTTGATCTTTTGAAGGATAAAAATCCTCATTTTTCAACTGCAATTAAAGAATGTTTAGCTGGTATTGCATCGAGCGGAAGCGGCGATTTAATTCATGCAGAATTAATAGATAAGATTCCAATTTTATTAAAGAAAACAGCAGAT
>CAMLML010000034.1 GCA_946481095.1 uncultured Cellvibrio sp. | reverse complement strand
TCAGGATAAATATCCGCAAAGGCGGTGACATCCAGCCCCTGCATGGTGAAATAGTTTTTGTCATTCAATTCGAGTGCGTGTAGTGCGGATGAAAATAAAATGGCAGAAGCCAGAAGTGATGGAACAAACTTATTCATTATTATCTCCAGAGGGAACTTACCGTCGGTATGGAACTTACTTCTTCCTATGCAACCGATCAATCAAAAATACAAAAAATAACCAAGCATCAAGTTGACTCGCAAGGAGTATCAACGCAGCGTATCATGCTACAACTTTCAAATAACAAACAATTTTCCAATAGTGATTTATATGACTAACAAAACCTGTCACCACCCGATTCACGCACGAAGCAACCCACTCGCTGAAAAAAATACAGCGCGCGCACTGGTGCTTACAACAGTGATGATGCTTTTGGAAATTATCGGTGGCTGGTATTACAACTCCATGGCCTTGCTTGCTGATGGTTGGCATATGAGTTCACATGTGATTGCTTTGGGTCTTGCACTGGGTGCTTATGTGTTGGCGAGGCGTTATGCACAGGATGGTCGCTTCAGTTTTGGAACCTGGAAGCTGGAAGTTTTGGGTGGTTACACCAGTGCAATTTTATTGGTGCTGGTGGCGATATTAATGTTCTACCATTCTGTTGAACGGTTGATTTCACCTGTTGCCATTCATTATGAACAAGCGATTGCGATTGCCACTCTTGGTTTGGTGGTTAATTTAATTTGTGCCTGGTGGTTAAAGGGCGGACATCACCATCATCACGACCATGATCATGGACATGACCATTCACATCACGAAGATTTAAATTTGCGCGCCGCTTATTTGCATGTGATTGCCGATGCAATGACATCCGTGTTTGCTATCGTTGCATTGTTTGGTGGAAAATTTTTTGGTGCAGATTGGCTGGATCCTGTCATGGGAATTGCAGGTTCAATTTTAGTTGGAATATGGTCTACAGGTTTACTGAAAGATACCAGCCGCAGTTTATTGGATGCCGAAATGGATGCTCCGGTTGTTGATGAAATTCGTGAAGTCATGCTTGAGGCAGACGCCACTGCAATCATTCATGATTTGCATGTATGGCGCGTTGGGCAAAATCAATTTGCGGTTATCCTGGCCATTCAAAATGCACGGGAAAAAAATACAGCTTTTTATAAAAAACAATTGAGCATTCATGAAGAATTAGTGCACATCAACATAGAATTTGTTGATTAATCTCTCAGTTAAACCTTATATATTCCGAAAATTTTGCAACAGTTCACAAACTGATAATCAATCCATACACAGCCAGAAATTGGTATGCAAGTATACAGTGAACATAAAAATTGATTAATCATTCAAGAAAGTGAACTGCCATGTTGACTACCACTCGCTTTATTCTCTTGTCATTTGTGTTATCCGGCCTTGCAGCTTGTGGTGGAGGCGATACCGAGACAAGCTCGTCTGCCTCCAGCAAATCGACAACGTCTGTGAGTCAAATCATCAGCAGTTCTTCGAGGACGTCATCGTCAATTGCAATGTCTTCTTTCTCTTCCTCTTCGATTAATTCGAGTAGCCTCAGCAATTCAAAATCCAGTTCCAGTTTAAGTTCAAAATCAAGTTCAACTTCAAGTTCGAATTCAACCTCAAAATCCAGTTCAAGCTCCAGTTCTGTTTTGAGTTCATCAAGCTCCAGCTCAGCTGGTAATACCGCTTGCGCACCTCTTGCAGAACGCTGGAAGCAAACACTTGTGTCTATCAGCGGCAACGCAAAACCTAATGATGAATACACACCCGCAATTTTGACTCCTTTATCATCGGGTGAAAGTCTTTTGACCTGGAGTGATGCCGCAGCGAACAAAATTCATTTAATGAAATTAAATAATAACGACCAGAGCAATGGTAATTTGCCTGATATTGATGGACTTGAAATGCATTCTGCAATTGAAATCTCAAATGGATTTGCGTTGGCCGTTATGGAAAATGATCCGGATATTTATTCATCCAAATACTGTAAAAGCAGCGCCACTCCCGATAAATCAGTTTGTGGAAAAATGGATCTGGTTTTGCTCGATAGCAACGGCAATCTGAAAAAACGCACCACGCTAACAGAAAAAGGCAATGTGGATTCTGTCGGTGCACAATTTATTTGGTGGTATGGCCACACGGCGCGATTGGCAACTAACGGACCATTGATCATGGCTTATTTTCGCTCTGCCATGTCTACCGCACGAGATGGCGTTGCCGGTGAAGTGGATATACATGCAGGCGACACTTTGAAATTTATTGACACCGAAACCGGAAGTATCCAACCGGGTGGATGGGAGTGGGGTTGCAGCCACAGCTGGTCTGTACGTGCAGCACATAATGGAACCACTTGGGGCGCCGCTTGCCACGGTGATGCTTATCCCAATGCTATGCAATTGGTTCGTCGCGCAACACCTACATCTTCTTCATCAACGATTCAGTGGTTGAATTCTGAAGATCCCACCAAACGCGCATTGGGTGGATTGGTTCCGGCCAATAATGGTTTTTGGTTCAACTACATTCAAAATGAAAATTCAAAACTGACTTTAAAATTAGGACGGTTTAATGATTCATTGAGTCAACTGCAGCAATCCTTAACTATTTCGGCAGCGACAAATCTGGATTCAACTTATCCCTTCCGCGTTTATATGGCGGCTTACGGAAATAATCAATTACTTCTGGGTTGGAAATCGGCGGGCAAATTAGTTATCGCCGTTGCTGATGCAGCAACGGGTGAAATAGTCGATGGCCCTGTCACCACAACATTGAGCATCGATAATTTCCAGGAAATATTCAGTGCTCAGAATGGTGATGTTGTATGGGCTCATACTTCTGGCGGAAATAAAATTTCTGTTAATCGTATATCCAGTTGTCATTAATGCCGGATCAAAGTAGCCAAAAATTTTTAGAGCGGCATGACTGATTTATTTAATCATCATTGCTGCTTTAAAAGCGTCTGCAAGATAATTTTCATTTTCGGATTCATGTCTTAACTCAGCTTCCGGTACCCCTTTGCTTTCTGCAATCGCAGCAATGCGACCTTGTTTTTGAAAGCGAGTTTCTGGATAAAGTGCTGCGATCTTGTCCTGATAAGCTTTTTGCGGGCTGATAATGTTCCAGCCCTGCTTTCGCAACTCAATCACCAAATCATCGACAAATAAAGCCGCGGCGTCGTTTTCATGTAGTAATAACACATGTCGCGGTGAGCGCTTCAATGCTTTTTGCGCAAGCGCATCGTAAAACTCAATACTTTTAATTAATGTTTGCACATAAAAGTCCCGTGCTTTATCCAGGTCAAGGGGCTTCTTTTCTTCAACAACTTTGGTTAACAAGGCGCTGATATACCAATCAAAATTATCAACTGTTACATAACCATCACGATAACCCAGTTGGGATAATTCTTGTTGGAGATAATGAATTGCATCCTTGTCCTTACCTGGATGCAAATAGGGAAAGCGATGGTAAGGTAAAAAATTTGGCAAAGGCTTTATCAATAAATGTGCGCGATAAACATCTGACAAATATTCGTCATTCGGAATTTTTTCCGCAGAGCGATGGCTGAAACTGTGATTAGCCAAATGAAACCCGGCATCTGCATATTTCAATAAACGTTTTTTGGTTTCATCATTAATATAATCCGCCTTGATAAAAAACAGGGCATCCTTCACCCCCACAGACGTTAACGCAGCAATTAATTTTTCTGTACGCTCACTGCCCGTCATCAAGGCTGAATCCGGCGTAGGTGCGTCATCAAACGTCAAGGCAATTTCACGAGCTGAAACGGGTAAACTGCAAGCAACAAACAGACAATATCCAGCGATGGTTTTTTTTAACATGATGATGCCTTAATTTTTTACAAGCTGGCTATTTCCAATTCCTCACTGACCTGCAACCAACTCTCTTCTGTTTCTGCTATCGATGTTTGCAGCTGCGCTTGTTCGAGTAACAATGCTTGCAGTTTGCTTTTATTTTTGTCGTCATAGATATCAGGATTGCCGAGTTGGGACTCTATGTCGCTGAGTTTGTGTTGATATTTTTCCAGCTGTGCTTCAAGATTTTTTAATTTGTTGGTTAAGGGTTTTAATTGTGCACGTTGTGCAGCTGATTGTTGCCTTTGTGCTTTTTTATCCACTTTATTGTCGTTGGATATTTTTTCTTCCGGCTGCGCGGTTTGCAAATGATGCTGGCTTAACCAGCGATAATAATCTTCCAGATCACCATCAAACTCATTGACCTTACCTTCTGCCACTAATAAAAATTCGTTTACTGTGTTGCGAATTAGATGGCGATCATGCGACACCAAAATAACGGCACCTTCAAAATCCTGCAGCGCCATAGTCAGTGCTTGACGCATTTCCAAATCCAGATGGTTGGTGGGTTCGTCAAGTAATAACAGATTGGGTTTCTGCCAGGCGATAATCGCCAAAGCCAGTCGAGCTTTTTCACCACCGGAAAAATGGGTTATAGGTTCGAACGCGCGGTCGCCATGAAAATCAAAACTGCCTAAAAAATCGCGTATTTCCTGTTCGCGTGCAGTAGGTGATAAGCGTTGGATATGCAATGCGGCAGAGGCGTTTAAATCCAGGGCCTCCAATTGATGTTGCGCAAAATAGCCCAGCTTGAAATGTTCGCCATAGGTGCGATCACCTGCAAGCAACGACAGACTCCCGGCGATGGTTTTAATTAAACTGGATTTGCCGGCACCGTTAGGGCCAAGTAATGCAATGCGGGTTTCCGGTACTACACTCAGTTCAACATTTTGCAAAATGATTTTATTTTCATAACCAATATTGGCGCGCGCAATATGCACCAAAGGCACGGATATTTTTTCAGCGCAGCTAAAAGTAAAACTGAAAGGTGAATCAACATGTGCCGGAGCAATTTTTTCCATTCGCTCCAATTCTTTAATACGACTTTGTGCTTGTCGGGCTTTGGTTGCTTTGGCACGAAAACGACGAATGAAATCTTCTATATGTGCAATACGTTCTTGTTGTTTTTCAAAATTGAGTTGTTGTTGCGATAATTTTTCGGCGCGCTGACGTTCAAACGCTGAATAGTTACCGGAATAAATATCCAGTTTTTGTTGTTCCAGACACACTATGCGATCAACAATATTGTCGAGAAAATCGCGATCATGCGAAATAATAACCAGAGTTCCCTTGTAACGGTTTAACCAATTCTCCAACCAGAGTGTCGCATCCAGATCCAAATGGTTGGTAGGTTCATCGAGCAACAATAAATCCGATGGACACATGAGCGCCTGCGCAAGATTGAGACGAATACGCCATCCGCCGGAAAAATCAGAAACGGGTCGCGATGCATCGTTAGCAGAAAATCCCAAACCATTGAGCAATTCCTGTGCGCGAGTCGGTGCGGTATATGCGTGAATATTTTCCAGATCTGCATAAAGTTGCGCCAGTTTTTCACCATCCGGATTGGCGGCAACGGCAGCTTCTAGACGACGTAATTCGCTATCGCCATCCAATACATAGTCCAATGCACTGCGATGGGTATGGCCAACTTCTTGCGCCATATGTGCAATACGCCATTGCCTGGGTATGTCCAGGCTACCGGAATCACTGGGTAAATTACCGAGCAAAAGTTGAAACAAAGTGGATTTACCACTGCCATTGGCCCCAATCAAGCCAACTTTTTGCCCGGGATAGATGGTCAGGTTTGCGTCAGATAACAGGAATTTACTGCCGCGTTGCAGAGAAATATGGTTAAGTTGAATCATGTCGCCATTCTAAGTGATCTTTGCAGTGAAAATCACGCACACTGTGTGGAACTTGGGGTAAGATTGGCGCCTGCTCGTAAGCCCACAGCGGTGACGGCTGGTATATAGGTATTACTATTCATTAATAAACCATACAAGATAAGGTGCACTATGTTTAACAAACGCTTATTGGTAATCAGCATTTTTGCAGCAAGTACTGCATTGATCGTTGGTTGCAAAAAAGAAGAGAAAGTAGATGACAGCGCAAAAATTACCACGCTGGAACAAAAAGTCAGCTACATCATTGGCCACAATATGGCGAAAAATTTAAAACAAAATGGCGTTGAGTTAGACGAAGCTGCATTCTTGTTGGCTTTGAATGATGCCAAAGCTGCTAAAGACTCACGCATTTCGGAAGAAGATTCACAAAAAATCATGAACGAAATGCAAGAAAAAGTGATGAAGAAACAAGAAGAAGATCGTAAGAAAGTCAGCGCAGAAAATGTCGAGAAAGGAAAGAAATTCCTGGAAGAAAATAAAACCAAAGAAGGCGTAAAAACCACAGAGAGTGGATTACAGTACAAAATTATCACTGAAGGTAAAGGCGTAAAACCAAAAGTGACTGATACAGTGACTGTACATTACGCAGGTAAATTAATTGATGGCACCGAGTTTGATAGCTCTGCCAAACATGGTCAACCCGCTACTTTCCCATTGGATGGTGTAATTCCTGGCTGGACAGAAGTTCTGCAGTTGATGCCTCAAGGTTCCAAGTGGGAAGTTTATATTCCTTCCGAATTGGCTTATGGTGAAGGCGGTCAAGGCCCAATCCCTGCATCATCTACTTTGATTTTTGAAATCGAATTGTTGGAAGTTAAAGCGCCTGAAGCTGCGCCGAAAAAATAATTCGTTGATAGCAATGAAAAAGCCCCGAAGAAATTCGGGGCTTTTTTGTTTTCAAAATCCAAATTAAAAATTATTTGGTTTCTGTTTTGGTGACGGTACTGGAAACTTCACCCACTACGCGACGATTTTGTTCGCGGCCATCTGCAGTTGCATTATCAGCTACAGGTTGTGCTTCACCATAACCTATGGATTTAACACGTTCAGCAGCAACACCGTATTTAGTGATCAACATTGCCTTAACTGCATCGGCACGGCTTTGTGAAAGTTTTTGGTTGTATGCATCAGCGCCTTGACTATCAGTGTGGCCTTCAACGGTTACTACTGTGTCAGCATACTGATTCATAAACTCAGCCAGTTTTGCCACTTCATTTTCAAATTCCGGTTTGATAACCGATTTTGCAGAGTCAAACGTAATGTTGAGTTCGATTTCTACTGTCTCGGTTAATTTCAGTGAGCAACCTACAGCATCAACCTTATGGGTTTTGGGTGTATCAGCGCATTGATCTTTGGAATCAAAAACACCATCACCATCAGAATCAACTTCGACCGGTGCAGGTAATGGAGCTGGTGCCGGTGCCGCGACAGCAACAGGCTTGGGTGAAGACATCACACCGAAGCGATAACCCAAACCAAAAGTTACAGCAAATTCGTTGTATTCGTTATCGATGCTATTGAAATTACGCATGTCTCCACGGAATTCAAAATTAGCACCAAGCTCACGCTTGAGACCCAAGCCAATATTTACCAGGGTATCACTGTGAGAGGTTGGATTGACGGCATTGAAATCCAGTGTTTGATCACCCACACCAAATGCCAGATAAGGGCGCCATTCATTATTGCTGGCGAGGTGATACAAAGCGTCCAGTCGGTATTGGGTTCCATCAAGATCAATAGGGGTTTCATCCGTAGTTTCTGTATCAAAACGGCTGGCAACGGCTTCGAGTGTCCAGCTTTCAGTCAAAGCATAACCGGCGCTCAGTCCCCAGGTATTTCCATCTTCAAAAGGTACGTCGGAAAAACCTATATGGCCGCCATAAACAAAAATATCGGCTTTGTGATCAGCCATTGCAGATGAGGTTACAGCAGCAATCGCTGTCGCTAAAAGTATGTGTTTGGTCTTCATGAGAAACTCCACTTTAATTACCGCATCATTGCGGCGTTTAATGTATGACTATGGTCATACATTGTTAAGATCAATCGGAATCCGTTTCGTGATTATTATTTGTGCGCACCTTACCAAAATTGTTTATTTTTTTAAACAACAAATCCCAAACACCATGACCCAGTTTTTCACCGCGTTTTTCAAATTTGGTAATCGGACGGTAATCCGGTCGCGAAATGAAAGATTCTTGAGATACATTTTCAAACCTGTCATCAGCAGAAATCACCTCCAACATATGTTCTGCGTAGGGCTGCCAATCGGTGGCCATGTGCAGCAGGCCCTCTGTTTTGAGCTTTGGATAAATTCGCTGAATAAATTCCGGTTGAACAATCCGGCGTTTATTATGTTTCTTTTTGTGCCAGGGATCGGGAAAGTACAGTTGTAATCTGTCAATGGATTCATCGGGAATACAATCCTCCAATACATCCATTGCATCCGCCATGTACACACGCAGATTATTTAATCCTTCCTGATGCGCAAGATTGATCAATCGACCAACACCCGGTGGATGAACCTCTATACCGATAAAGTTTTTATCCGGTTCCTGTTTTGCCATTTGGAAAAGCGAATCGCCCATGCCAAATCCAATTTCCAGAACCAGTGGCGCGTCGCGGCCAAATAATTTTTCTGGATCAATTTTTCCATGGAATAAACTTAACCCATAAATGTGCCATGAATGTTCAAAAGCATTTTTTTGCCCGGCAGTAATTTTTCCGGCACGAATCACAAAACTGCGGATAGATTTGGGTTTGAATTCCGGTTTAATTAAAAAAGCTTCTTTTTCCGATGAATCATCAGAAGAAATAAAATCTAAAGACATGAGAACCTATAGTGAGTTTGATTGATTTCCTGGCCAAAGATGAATTGCCAAACATAACCATCCCAACAGAAACAGAGAGCCACCTATGGGGGTAATTACGCCAATGATTTTGGGAAAGCCAAAAGCCAGAATATAAAGGCTGCCGCAAAAAAACAGGCTGCCCAGTATAAAGGCGAATGCTGACAGGTTTATATATTTTCCGGGGGATTTCCTTGCTGCCATGCCGACCAGAACTAACGCCAAAGCATGAAACATTTGGTAATCAGTTGCGGTTTTAAAGATTAATAACATATCCGGCGACAACTGATGCTTTAATCCATGTGCAGCAAACGCCCCCAGGACAACGGCTAAAAAACCGCTGATGGCACCAATAAAAGCAACGAATTTCATCATGATTCAAAACCGGAAAATAAAAAGCCGCGCTAGGCGCGGCTTACATTGGAGTCAGTCAGTTGGCTTCAAGCAGTCAACATCATGGTTTTAACTTTGTTCATGGCATTTTTTTCCAACTGGCGGATACGTTCAGCAGAAACACCATATTCAGCAGCAAGATCATGCAGTGTTGCCTTGTCGTCATTTAACCAACGACGTTGCAATATGGCACGGCTGCGCTCATCCAGTTTTTCCATCGCCGCTTCAAGCCCGACAACGTTGGTTTCTTCCCAGTTGGATGCTTCCAAACGCACAGCAGGATCATAACGGTTATCTTCCAGATAATGGGAGGGTGCAACATAGCTGTCATCTTCATCATCTTCACCGGCATCAAAACCGGCGTCATAAGAAGACAAACGGCCTTCCATTTCGCGAACCTGTTTAACATCAACGCCTAAATCCTGAGCCACAGCTTCGGCTTCACTGTTACTCAACCAACCCAGGCGTTTCTTGGCACCACGCAGATTGAAGAAAAGTTTGCGTTGGGCTTTGGTGGTAGCAATTTTGACAATTCGCCAGTTGCGCAGAATGAATTCGTGGATTTCAGCTTTGATCCAATGCACGGCAAAAGACACCAGACGCACACCTTTGTCAGGATCAAAACGCTTGACCGCTTTCATCAATCCCACATTGCCTTCCTGAATCAAATCACCCAAAGGCAGGCCATAACCGTTGTAAGAACGGGCTATGTGAACCACGAACCGCAAATGCGCCATAACCAGTTGGCGGGCGGCATCCAGATTACCGTTTTGCTGTAAATCGCGCGCCAGATGCTGCTCTTCTTCCAATGTCAAAACAGAAAAAGCACCCACCGCTTGAACATAGGCATTCAGGTTTGCACCGGGCGCCAGAACGCCGATAGGTTGCAGACTTGTGCATGTGCTCATTGTGTTACCTCCGATAAATCATTTGTGCCCGAGTGTAGCATCAGAAAACCATCAATTCCAGATTGAAAAGTCAGACTTTTGACACACTATTACTTTGGTTGAATCCAATAGAGCTGCCGACCCACTGCTATCCATGCACCGACTAATCCCACAGCACCGGACATCAACATAAGTTGTAGCGCTTCGACCCAATTCAACCCCTGTAGTTGAAAACTACTCTGATATAGATTGGCCAATTGCTTCACTGGTTCCGTTAATACCACATAAATTGTCGCCAAAATAAGACTGGCGATAAAACCACCGATTAATCCATACCATAACCCCATATACAAAAACGGACGCCGGACATAAGCATCTGTAGCACCCACCAGTTTCGAGACCAGAATTTCATCCCGACATTGTTCGATGGTGACTCGCAAGGTATTGCCAATCACCAAAAAAACACCCAGCACCAGCAGACAAGAAAGCACAATCAAAAATCGTTCGGCAATTTGAATAAATTGATGCAGACGTTTTACCCACAATAAATCCAGACGTACATCAGCGACTTGCGGATTGGCTACCAATGCCTGTTGCAAACTGGTCAGACTTTCCGGATCGTTATGCATCAGTTTGGGTTTGATAAGCACCACACTGGGTAAAGGATTTTCGTCGAGATAATTAACCAAATCGCCCAAACCCGAGCCTTCCCGAAATTCAGCCAGTGCTTCTTCCGGTGAAACATAAATTGCTTGCAACACATCAGAACGTTTTGCCCAATCGGTGCTTAATCGCCGAGCTTCCTGCTCGGAAGTTTCTTTTTTCATGAATACAGAAATCTGGCTGGAATCCTGCCAGCTGTCACTGAGTAATTGTAAATTGTTGAACACCAGAAATAACGCAGCAGGCAGAGCAACTGCAATCGCAATTACCAACCAGGTCAATAAACTTTGTAATGGCGTTTCAAGCAAACGCAACAAGCTATCAATTGATGAGTGGCTATGATGTGCAAACCAGGCATCAAGTTTTTGCAAGCTGGTTAACTGACTTTGAATAGCGCTTTGGCCGCGTAAATCACGCTCGGCACGAATAGATTCGCGCGTGTCAACCGCAACCACTTTGCGAACATTATCGCGTCGTGTGGCGCCGGATTTATGCAATCGTTGATTCGCTGGTCTATGCGGCTTCAAAATAAAACTCCATCATGAACCAATTTACCTTGAACCAAACCCAGAACGCGTTTGTTCATGCGCTTTAATAATTCGACATCGTGGGTGGCGATCATCACGGTAGTACCCACTTCGTTAAATTGTCGAAATAAATTCATAATATCACTCGACAATTCCGGATCCAGATTGCCTGTGGGTTCATCCGCTAAAATCAGTGAAGGTTTATTCACAATCGCCCGTGCAATACCCACACGCTGCTGCTCACCACCGGAAAGTGTTCTTGGATTGGCACGCTCTTTATCCAACAAACCGACTTTATCCAAGGCAGCGCGAACACGTTTGCCAATATCCTGTTGAGCATAGCCAGCGACTTGCAAAGGTAAAGCGACATTTTCATAAACATTACGATCAAACAGCAATTGATGATTTTGAAAAACCACGCCTATGTTGCGGCGATAATAAGGAATTTGTGCGTCGCGTAATTGATCCAGCCAGCGCCCATCAACTTTAACCCTGCCGCGTGAAGGATGCTCCATTAACAAAATCATTTTCATCAACGTGCTTTTGCCTGCACCTGAATGCCCTGTTAAAAAAACCATTTCACCTGCATCAATCACAAACTCAACACGCGATAAAGCATCGTAGCCATCGCTATAACGTTTGCTGACGGATTCAAATTCAATCACGTTTTATTTTTCCTGATTTTTAGAATTTGGCACTGAGTCATCTGAATTTAATGAGTTTTTCAAAAGTGTCGCTTCAAGGACGAAGTGACACAGCTATAGGGACATATCCACCGCGGTTTTGAAAAATTCATTAAATTCAGATGACCGGTCTTTATCAGAACCTATTTATTGTCGATCAAACAAAGCCTTCACAAACTCATCCGCAACAAACGGTTGCAAATCATCAATACTTTCACCTACGCCGATAAATCGTACAGGCAAATTAAATTTTTTCGACAACGCAAAAATAACACCACCTTTTGCAGTGCCGTCCAGCTTGGTCAAAGCCAAACCGGTAACACCGGCCGCATCACGAAATTGTTCTGCTTGATTTAGCGCGTTTTGACCTGTGCCTGCATCCAATACCAATAAGACTTCATGCGGTGCAGTCACATCCAATTTGGACATGACCCGCTTCACTTTTGAGAGTTCATCCATTAAATGATTTTTATTGTGTAAACGACCGGCGGTGTCGGCGATGATGACATCAATGCCCCGTGCTTGTGCTGCTTGCACTGCATCAAAAATTACCGAAGCAGAATCAGCACCGGTATGTTGTGCAATCACGGGAACCTGATTGCGTTCGCCCCACACTTGTAATTGTTCTACTGCTGCTGCACGAAAAGTATCACCAGCGGCCAGCAATACTTTTTTACCTTCATTTTGAAAACGTTTTGCGAGCTTGCCAATCGTTGTGGTTTTGCCAACACCATTGACTCCAACGACTAAAATTACAAAAGGTTTTTTGTCAGGATTTATTATTAAAGGTTGTTCGACCGGGCGCAATAAATCAGTGAGTTCTTCGCGCAGTGCTTTATATAAAGCATCACCATCTGCCAATTGTTTTCGTGCCACTTTTGCAGTGAGCGATTCGATAATACTGTTGGTTGCTTCCATGCCTACATCGGCAACCAATAATTGTGTTTCCAATTCTTCGAACAGATCGTCATCAATCGTTTTGCGACCTAAAAATAAATTGCCTAACCCTTCGGCAAACTGACTGCTGGTACGGGTTAATCCTTGTTTGATCCGCGCAAAAAATCCCAATTTTTCACCCGGTTTTTCCTGGGTAGTAGCAACCGGAAGAGAGGTGGAAGAATTATCGGATTGACCCTGGTCAGATTCCGTTGCTTTTTTGTCTGTCCCGGATTTTTTAAAAATATTAAAAACCATAATGTTCGTCTGGAAAATGTCAGAAAATCGGTAAAATGATAAACAAGTCGCTATGCTACCACTTCTTGTTTACTGATTGAGTAATTGCCTTGTCCAAATTCCAACCAAAACCTCACTCAACCAAAATGTCGCAATTGCGGGTTATCGGTGGCCAATGGCGTGGACGGAAATTAACTTTCCCGGAAATCGAAGGATTAAGGCCTACAGGAGACCGCATACGCGAAACCTTGTTCAATTGGCTGGCACCCGATATTCAGGAAGCGAGGGTGTTGGATTTGTTTGCCGGTTCCGGTGCATTGGGTCTGGAAGCATTATCACGGGGGGCAGAGATGGCAGTCTTGATAGAAAAACACCCCCAGGCAGCTACCAACCTGGTTAATCACTTGAAAACCTTATCGGCCGATAATGCCAGAGTCGTTTGTACAGATTGCTTACAATTTTTACGACAAGCCAATACGGATACTCCTTACAATCTGGTTTTTATTGATCCGCCTTTTGCTGGCGAACTTTGGCAATCGGTAGCTCAACTGCTCAATCAATCGCAATGGTTGGCAGCGGATGCTCTGATTTATGTCGAAACGCCAAAAGAATCCATCTGGCAAGCGCCTGAAAATTGGTCTTTGCACAGAGACAAACTGGCTGGGCAAGTGCGTTACAGGCTTTACAGGTTCGAGACCATCTAATTTTTTATTCGGGATGACCTAATGCAAAACCCTCTTTCACCCGGAGCAGAGAAAGTTCTACTTTACACCCTGATGATTTTGCAATTTATTGCGATAGTTGACTTCATGATCATGATGCCGCTTTCATCACAATTGATGGATGTTTTTAATATCCAGCCTGCGCAATTTGCCCTATTGGTTTCCTCCTATTCGATTGCAGCGGGTGTATCGGCAATGATTGCATCATCTGTTGCTGACCGATTTGATCGTCGCCATGCGTTGATAGGTGCTTTTGTTGGATTGTTGGCTGCTACGATTTGTTGTGGTATTGCGAATAGTTATTTCCTGCTGCTGTTGGCACGCATAGTGGCGGGATTTTTTGGCGGAGTAATGGGTTCAATCGTTCTGTCGATTGTGGGCGATTTGATTCCGGCACAAAGGCGAGGCCACGCAATGGGAATTGTGATGCTGGCATTTTCATTGGCGGCTGTTGCCGGAGTCCCTGCAGGATTATTTATTGCCAACCATTTCTCCTGGCAGACACCTTTTTTGGCTCTCTCTTTGGTGTCGATTCCGGTGTTGGTGTTGTTAATCAAAATAGTGCCTCCGGTAAGAGAACATCTTGACCAACCCAGAGTTAATTTCTTTCAAAGTTATCGTGAATTATTGAGTGTTAAAAATCATTGGTGGGGATTTATGACGTCCTGCCTGATTATGTTTGCCAGTTTTATGGTGATCCCTTACATAGCACCTACTCTGGTCGCCAACGTAGGTTTGAGTGCGCATGATTTACCCTATATCTATTTGGTTGGCGGGGCAGTCACTCTAGTTTCGCGCCCCTGGATTGCTGGACTCACAGATAAATACCGTCATGCAAAAGTATTAACCTGCATCACTTTGGCCAGTTTTCTGCCCATTATTCTGGTGACCCAGTGCATTGTTACGCCTTTGAGTGTGCAATTAATTTTTGCCAGTTTGTTTTTTATGTTTGTCAGTGGGCGGTTCATACCATCATCTGCATTGGTTACGGCCAGTTGCGAACCCCGCTTTCGTGGGCGAGTAATGGCGTTTAATTCCGCTATGCAAAATTTCGGCTCGGGCCTCGCCGCACTGATTGCAGGAATGATTATGGTGAAATCATCCGATGGCAGAATTTTGAATTACGATTGGGTAGGTTTTATCGCTTGTGTAGTTAGTTTGCTCGCCATAGGCGCGGCATGGCGGGTAAAAGCCGTTAGTTGAATGCCAATAAAAAAGCCCCGAACCAGTCGGGGCTTGCTGAAGCAGTATCTCGCTTAGCTGGCTTAAATGCCATCAGGTAGAGGAGTTAGCTCATGAATCCTAAAACACACATTGCTGTGACTTGGGGGTTCGAACTTGGTTCAATATTTTTATAAATAATTTTCAGAAAAATTCAAATGGCCTATAAAACAACAAATGTGGCGAATTAATTTTTCTTAAACCGTGTTTTTAATGCCTCTTCAACAGGCTTGGCGACAAATTGGCTGACATCACCCCCCAAATAAGCAATTTCACGTACGATTGATGATGAAATGTAAGACAGGTGTTCAGCAGGTGTCAGGAAAATACTTTCCATGCTGGGCGCCAAAGCACGATTCATATTGGCAAGCTGGAATTCGTATTCGAAGTCAGACACGGCACGCAATCCGCGTAATACCGCTTGAGCGTTTTGCTGGCGAACAAACTCCACTAACAAAATATCAAACCCACAAACTTCTACATTCGGTATATGGGCGAGAGTTGTCCTGGCGAGCTGCACCCGCTCATCCAGGCTAAACAAGGGATTTTTACGAGTGCTGGCAGCAACTGCCACCAGAACTTTATCGAACAATCTGCAAGCACGCTCGACCAAATCTATGTGCCCGTTGGTAATCGGGTCGAAGGTACCTGGATAGACGACTTTACGCATAGTATTTAACTCAAATGAAGTGGCGATTACGTTATGAAAATGAGTTTATTGGAGCCATTCCTGAAGCTTAAGCTTCAATTCATCCAAACCTGTATTGTTCAAGGCAGAAAATAATTGCAGGCTGACCTGTTGATCCAGATTCATTTCTTTCAAAGATTTACTCACTGCCAACAGAGCTGTTTTGGCAGGGCCACGATTCAGTTTATCTGCCTTGGTGAGCAATATGTGGATAGGCATCAGCCTTTTTACGGCCCAGGTGAGCACTGTAGTATCAAATTCCTGCAAAGGATGTCGTATATCCATGAGCAAGATCAAACCTTTTAATGACTGACGCTTGTATAAATACTCCGACAAATCCCGCTGCCATTGTTCTTTCATGGTTCTGGATACTTTTGCGTAACCATAGCCGGGTAAATCGACTAAACGTTGGGTATCAGTGAGATTAAAAAAGTTGATAAGTTGGGTGCGTCCGGGTGTTTTGCTGGTACGTGCCAATTTGTGATTATTGGTGAGCGCATTAATAGCACTGGATTTACCTGCATTGGAGCGGCCGGCAAAAGCCACTTCACTGCCAACTTCCGGTGGACATTCCCGAATGCTGGGCGCACTCAAACTAAAGCTGGCTTTGGTGAAAATAATCTCGGTTGACATAATAACCCTACAAATAGCGCGTTATTCCAGCCATGGTATATAATGCCGCGGCCTGAAAAGGGGCTGATTGTAGCGGTTTACCGAGACCTTTACCCAACAATTCTTTATGCAGATTTTCTTTCTAACGATTTTGGATAACTCCATGAAACATATACTGAAAAATACACTTTTCACTCTGGGATTGATCGCTGTTTCGCAGGCTGTCTGGGCCGAAGGTGATGCGACTGCCGGTAAAGCCAAAGCTGCTGTTTGTGGCGCTTGTCATGGTGCGGATGGCAATAGTCCTGCCCCCAATTTCCCCAAATTGGCCGGTCTGGGTGAAAAATATCTGTTAAAACAAATGGTTGATATTCAAGCTTGGGATAAAGAAACCGACCCTGTAAAAAAAGCCAAAACCGGCAGGGCAGTCATGGAAATGGCCAACATTACCAAAACTCTGACAGAACAGGATTTAGCTGACATATCCGCTTATTTTGCATCGCAGACAACCCAGCTGTCCGGGTCAAAAAAAATCGAAGTACAAACCAACTCCGGTATTTTGGTAGATGGATTGGTATTGGGTGAAAAAACCTGGCGTGCAGGTAATGCCTCTACCGCTGTTCCCGCCTGTACCGGTTGTCATGGCCCGGATGGAAAGGGCAACGTCGCTGCCGGGTTTCCACGCTTGTCAGGGCAACATCCTGAATATATTGAAAAACAACTCAAAGCTTTCCGTAATGGCGATCGCACCAACGACGGCGACCAGATGATTATGCGTTCTGTTGCCGAGCATTTGAGTGACGCCGAGATCAAAGCTCTGGCAAATTACATTGCAGGTTTAAATTAACAGAAATAAAAAAGGCGACTTGATCGCCTTTTTTTTCGATCCCGGTAATGTTACAAAAGCGACCGTTTATCCGGTGTTAAGTATTTCGTGGATAAAATCCAACAATAAAGAGTCAGATAGCACCATCACCCTGAATAAAGAGGCTTTGTATGCGTAAGTTAGTTACCCTGTTGGGCTTGATCTTTTCTGTGAATGTTTTTGCAGCTGATTATCTGGAAGGCCAACACTACAATTTGTTAGCCAGCCCTGTGCCCGTTGCCGATAAAACCAAAGTGGAAGTTGTTGAACTTTTTTCTTACCACTGCAGCCATTGTTTTCATTTTGAGCCATTACTTGAAACCTGGAAAAAGAAACAAGCCGCTGATGTAGTTCTTGTACAAATGCCCGCTTACTGGAATGCACAAATGGAGCCCTGGGTACGCGGCTACTACACTGCACAGGTGTTGGGTATCAAAGACAAAACCCATGGCCCGGTATTTAAAGCATTTCAGGTAGAAAAAAAATACTTCAACCGCGCACTCGACTGGGCAAACTTTTATGCTAACTACGGTGTTAGTGTTGAAACTGTGGTAAAAACCTACAATTCATTTGGTGTTACCAGCCTGTTCAAGCAAGCCGAAACCCGTCTGCGTAATAATTACAAAGCCTCAGGCACCCCGGAACTTTTTGTTCAGGGCAAATACCGTGTCAGCATGAATGATGATGTAAAAAACCAGGAAGAGATGTTGAAGGTTGCTGATTTCCTGATAGAACAAGAGCGCAAACTCCTGAAAAAATAGTTTTTCATGATTGCTGAAAAAAACACCCTGTATGGGTGTTTTTTTA
The DNA here is from genome assembly GCA_946481095.1 of uncultured Cellvibrio sp. The sequence goes on along the minus strand of CAMLML010000034.1, from coordinate 26,228 downwards.
TGTCTTTAAAAAGCAGTTTTATTGCTGGCGTCTATACTTTCCGAACCCTTGTTTTAATTGGAAGCCCGTAATGACTGCCCCTGCCGATAACACCTGGCGTGAAAAATATTTAAATTCACTGGATGAACAGGAAAAACTCGAAAAACGTTTTCAACACGAACTGGAATCATTACGTCGTGCATTGGTTCGTGTAGCCGTTGTCGCTGAAGGACAGGATCAGGAATTGGATCAGGTTTTGAATAGATTGCTTGAAGAACTTCGCGGTGGAATCAAAAGCGATTTAACCAATCTTTTTGCAGCTCTGGATCAACAGGCCATCAAATTTGAAGCCAGTAAAGACGAAAGCGCACTCTCGATTCGGGAAGCCATACACAATATTGTCAGACCACTGCAAAAATTTAAAACATCCCGAAATTCAAAAAAAACCATTGATGATTTTATTTCACAATTACCCGCTCGCAGTAAAAAAGTCAGATTGTATCCTGCCCTGCTGCAACAGCTTTCTGTTATTCAAAAAGAAGTGTTGGAGCACATTGAACAACCTAAGACAGGATTTCTGGATAAATTTTTAGGCGCAAAAAAAGAACTTGAAAATGTTGCCGATGAGACGGTCAATAACAACCTATCAACCGATGTTACTAACCCGGATTGGGTTGATCGCAAACCGGAAGATTTAAAATCTGAATCTTCCGTTTCATCAGCCGCTTCAACAAATTCAAGCAACAGTTTAACGACAGAATTTATTACCGGCATCAGTACAGTATTAACCGCTTTTTTATCCAATCTTGAAAACGAAATTGCGATCAAAACACAAGCTGAATCCATACGTTTGCAGATTGAACATGGTTTGGCAGCCGATGCTGTTATACCAACACTGGAAAATCTTCGCAATCTGGTAATGGAGGCTTATATTGCTGCCAATGCTGCTTTTGCGAATTATTTAAATTCGGTGAATCTGGAATTATCCGAAATATATTCGATAGTGGGTAATGCGGTCAGGGAAAATCAAACACAATCACAAGCTGGAAAGGAATTGCAAGCCAGTATGCTCCATGGCATGCAGCAATTGGAGACCCAGGCGGCGAATGCAACCGACCTTACACAACTTAAATCGCAAGTGAAATCGCAAATTGATCACATTAAACAAGCACTGGACAGCTATCAACAATCGGCCAAATTCAGCTTGGGTGATCAATTGGAAGAGCTGAGTAAAAAAATCAAAAATCTGGAAACAGAGTCAGAAAAAAATCGTGAAAATCTTGAGACCCAAAGACGTAAGGCACTTTCAGATCCATTAACAGAATTACCTAATAGACAAGCCTATAACGAACGCGCTATTACGGAAGTACAACGTTGGCAGCGTTACAACAGACCATTAACTATTGCCATTTTCGATATCGATCATTTCAAAAAAATAAATGATAGCTATGGTCATCAAGCAGGTGATCGCGTATTAAAAGTCATAGGGCGATCCATTGCCAAACGTTTGCGTGAAGTTGATTTCTTCTGTCGATTTGGCGGTGAAGAATTTGTTGCGCTTATGCCGGAAACAACAGCTGAAATTGCGATTCCTGTTTTGGATAAAATTCGCGATGCGATTGCCAATGCTGCGTTTAATTATAAAGAGCAACCATTGAGTATTACGCTCTCGATAGGCCTGACAGAATTTCGTGACAAAGACAGTCTGAACTCTGCTTTTGAGCGAGCGGATCAGGCATTGTATAAAGCGAAACAATCAGGAAGGAATCAGGTACAAAGAGGATAAAACAGTCACATCCATGTGACGGTATTTTTATGGGAACAATTATTCTATTGGGCAAGAACCCGCACAAGCAGAAGTGTTCATTTGACTGTTACCCAATAAAGTCACGTCAGCAGGTCTGACGTCACAATTTTTGGTATCAAACTCAACACCCAGTGCACTGGAACTACCATTACCTTTCACAACACCTTTGTAAACCTGACAAATTTTGGTTTTTGAGGTGCCACTGTTATCCAGGGTTAAGTTACGAATAACGGCAACATCATCGAAATTAGTGTTGATACCCACAATGGTTGATACATCACGTGTAATGACGTTGTTGATGACAATCTTGCGAGGGCCACCATTGTTGGTGCAGTCACCACAGGTACGCGCAACTTTACCTGAATTGGCCACATAGAAATTGCTGATGTGAAGTTCGCCACGGCCATTGAATTGGAAAGTTTTATCCGCGCCTTTGTAAGCCGCACCGCAATTCACACTCATGATGGTACCTTTTGGACCAAGTGCAGTAGCCGCATCTTCACCCACATCTTCCCACCATACGTTTTCCAAACTACAGTTGCCGAGACAGTGAATACCGTCAGCAGCCAGAGTGCCTATTACAACGTTTCTGATACTGCCTCCATCCTGAACATCAAATAAGGCTGGTTGTCCTTCAGATTGACCGCCGTCAGAGAGATTGTAACGTCTGTTACCGCCATCAAATACTTCACCTGATTTAACAACGTAGGTTGAAGTTAATTGAACAGTTTCTGTTGGTGTGGGCATTTTGCAACCGGGATAGTAACCCAGATTCGATGCTGTACTGGTTGCAGTAGAACTGCTTGAAGATGAGCGGCTGGAGCTGGTTGTTGAGGTTACACTTGAACTGGTTGATGATCTGCTTGAACTGCTGGATTTGGAGCTTGATGAAACCGGTGTAGATGAAAGTGGTATGGAGCATTCATTGACACCACCACCAATACGACTGCCAAAAGTGGCTTCGGAACAGACAAAACTGCCAGACAATACTTTGTAAACAAATTTGTCCGCTCGACCGAATGCAACATTGGTGGATGCAGAAACAGAACATGTTTTACCTTCATTACACAGGGTTTTGTAACCCGCGGGGCGGTTGGCTGCTGACACTGTACTGGCCAGTACAACTGCCGACAAACCAATTAATAAATGTTTGATTTTCATTTAAGGTTTACCTATTGATATTTAATGGGTATCCGTCAGGTGCAAAATGCACCTAACAACTTTTAACAATGTGTGGTGTGTGGTGTGACCAAAATGCCGATGCTGAATATAGATGCTGCAATACCAGCTAGTTATTTATTAATCTTTGGCTTGCCAGTTTATGGCATTTATTATCAGGCAAACTTTAAACTTTAAATCTTTGTGGATCAACTCACTTGAAAAGTGTGATTTTGTCGAAGAATAATGCGTCTCACTATGTTTTCCCTAATCAAAACAACCATTTCCGATGGATTTTTACATGAATACGATATTGAAACTTCTCTTACTCAGTTTTTTTTCAGCGTTATTAAGTGGATGTTATGACCTTGTCAATCAACCCCTGGGTGGATTGGGTGGAGAGAAGGCTGTTTTTTCCATAGCAGGAAAATGGGCTGAAAAGGAAAAAAATTACCTGCTTGAGATCAACCAAACCGATGAGTCAGATGAATTCACTTTTGTGTTCAGTGAAAATGGAAAAGTCTGGAAGGGTTTGGTTGAAGCTGCATACTATGAAAGGAAAGTGGTTTTGAATCTGGATCTGGTAAGCCTGACATTAAATGGGGAAAAATTAATTCAACCATCAGAGCCAATGTATATGTTGATTGGTCTCTATTTCAAAAAAGACAAGTTACATCTTATTCCTGCCGATATGCAAAAATTCAAAGAGCTGTTGGCCGAACATTTTTATGCAACGGCTGCAAAAACATTAAGATCCTGTGTGGGCGGTAATGAGATTTGCAAACAACATTTTTCAGATAATTATGTTTTGTCACCCTCCCAAAGCAAAAAATTCGATCAAAAATTTGGCCGGAACTTTTTGCGAATCTTCCCGACAGATAAAGCCGTTGTTTTTGAACCATTGGAGGCGCATTAAGATTACTCATAACTAAAAGTAACCCAATTAGCCAAAAAGCGATTTTTAATGACAAAATGAAATAAAAAAACTCAAATTAACCGCCTTCTCCTGACTATACTCAATCCGTATCCTTAAAAAAGGGTCACATCTGCTACTGTGAGGGCGAGGCGTGTTATGGAGTCCATTATGAGTGAGAAAAAGAAGTCAAAAATTCTGTTAAGCCAACTGGAAGATGCACTGGAAGAGCGACAAGACAACGACAGGCGAAAGATGCAGAAACCATTAACCGGTGTTCAGGATCGTCGAAAAGCTGACAGAAGAGCAACAAACAAGCAAACCCACTGAATCAAAACCCGGATTATCCGGGTTTTTCTTTTCTGGCAGATAAACACTATTGATAAGCCAGAATGGAGCCGCACACTAAACCGCAAGTCTTGCAATTTGCTCCTTCAAACAAGGGCTTATCTTTTGCTTGAGATAGATTTTTCATTATGCGAATCTCGCCGCCAGTTTTAGCGAATGGAGAAACTTCAAGGTGAAGAGAGCAGTAAAAATTATTGGAACAGGTCATGTATTACCAAAACAAGAAGTTTTGAGTAGTGAACTGGATAAACAATTGGGTCTGCCGCAAGGCAAACTTGAAAGTGTCGGCGGAGTCCACAAACGTTATTTCGCAAGCAAGGATGAATACGCAGCCAAACTCGCCGCCGCCGCCGCAACCCAGGCATTGAGTGCAGCCGGTCTGGAACTGAGTGATATCGATTGTCTGGTTGCCACCAGTGCCACTATGGATCAAGGCATGCCATCCAATGCGGCTTTGATCCACGCCGAATTGGGCCTTTCCGAATCCGCCATTCCCGCTTTTGATATCAACGCCAGTTGTTTGGGTTTTCTGGCTGCCCTGGATTCCTTGACCTGGATGATTACCGCAGGTGCTTATAAAAAAGTCTTATTGGTCGCAGCTGATTTGGCTTCATGCGGGCTCAACTGGAATCATCTGGAGTCCAGCGCCATTTTTGGTGATGGTGCCGCTGCTGTCGTACTGACTGCAGACAATAGCGGGGGATCAAGGATTCTGGCATCCAGCCTGAAGACTTACTCCGAGGGTGCCCACTATTGTGAAATTCCGGCGGGAGGTTCCCGTTACCACCCCAGCCGTATTGATCAGGAGTTTGCCCCCCTGACCAAATTCCATATGGACGGCAAAAAAGTATTCAAGCTGGCATCAACCCATATGCCGGATTTTATGGTCAATTTGCTGAAAAATGCAGGCAAATCGCTACAAGATATCGACTGGTTTGTACCACATCAGGCCAGCCAGCTGGCATTGCACCATCTCACCAGGCGATTGGAAGTGAACCCGGATAAGGTCATCAATATTTTTGCCAATCACGGCAATCAGGTCGCAGCTTCTTTACCTACGGCTTTGAATATAGGCATACATGATGGGCGTATCCAACGCGGCGACACCCTTCTACTAATAGGCACGGGCGCGGGTCTATCAATTGGCGGTGTGGTGCTGGAGTACTAAATGAAAATTCTGGTTACTGGCGGCACAGGTTTTTTGGGGCGGCATCTGGTGTGGCGGCTGGCGGCTCTGGGTCATCAGGTGATTTTTACCGGACGACAAGTGGATGCAGCCAAAGAAGTTATCTCACTCAGTCCGGCACTTGTGCACTGGGTACCTGTTCAACATGGTGACGCCCATGCAGCCAACCTGATCATCGAAGCTGCTGCAGATGTCGATGCCATAGTGCATACCGCCGCGCTTTCATCGCCCTGGGGCAAGCAGGAGGATTTTATAAAAGCCAATGTGGAAAGCACCAAAGAAGTCTTGGCTGCTTGTGAAAAAAATGCTATCCAACGCTTGGTACACATTTCTACGCCCAGTGTTTATTTTGAATTTAAAGACAAGATCAATGTAAAAGAAGATTCACCCCAACCGCCCCCAATCAATGATTATGTTGCGACAAAAGCAAAAGCCGAAGCTCTGGTGTTGGCTTCAACAATTCCACAGCGAATTATTTTGCGACCCAAAGCGATTTTCGGGCCTTGGGATCAAACCCTGATGCCACGAATTTTGCGAGTGATTCAAGCAGGTTCTGTACCTTTAATTCGCGGCGGCAATGCGATGCTGGATGTCACTTATGTCGATAATCTGGTAGATGCCATTTTGTTAGCTTTAACGAAAGAATTAAAAAAACCTGTAGCGATTTATAATGTTACCAATGGTGAACCGCAAAAATTAACCGATTTATTTCATGCCTTATCAACGGAATTTCACCTGCCATTAAAAACCAAAGAACTACCCTGGTGGTTGGTAAAAACGCTGGCGATGTTTTTGGAGTCCTGGGCAAAAATAATCAGCAACAAAGAACCAAAGATTACTCGTTATGGCGCAGGCGTTTTAGCCTTTAGTCAAACACTGGATATTTCCGCCATAGAAAAAGACCTGGGTTATCAACCCAAAATAAAATTTGCTGATGCCATTAAAGAATATTCACGCTGGTACTTTCAACAAGACCATTTATCGCAACAGGAAAAATCCTCATGACTTGCGTGCATGTTAAATATTTGCGAGTCGGACAGTGCCGTCATCTGGAATGCATCGCCGCACGCGGTGGAAAAATGTCGATGATTGATTTTCCCTCTTTTTGTGGCTTGATTCGACACCCCGACCAAGGCTGGATTCTGTTTGATACAGGTTATGCCGATCATTTTTTTGAAGCGACCAATTCATTCCCTGAAAAACTTTATCGATTAGCCTTGCCGATCAAGCTCAATGATGAAGAAAAACTATTGGCACAGTTGGCACAAATGGGAATCAATGCCGATGATATTCGCTGGATAATTGTGTCGCATTATCACGGCGACCATATTGCAGGCTTGCGGGATTTTCCGAATGCAAAATTTGTCGCTTCGAAAAAAGACACTGATGATTTACAGTCCTTGATAAAAAAGCCCTTGCACGCAACCCTGCAGGGAAAACTGCCAGCGTTATTGCCAGAAGATTATTTTGACAAGCTGGTTTATGCAGAAAATTTACCTTCCGTTGATTTACCGGATTGGATGCAACCTTTCACACAAGCCTACGATCTACTAGGCAATAAAAGTTTATTAATTATTCCTTTACCAGGCCACAGTCATGGTCAGATAGGTTTACTGATTATGGATGCCGATGGTCGTCCGGTATTTTTGACAGCTGACGCCTGCTGGTCATTACCGGCTTGTCGCGAAGGCCGCCTGCCCTCTTTTGTTGCCGGATTTGCAACAGCGAATAATCAGGATTACAAAAAAACTTTTTTCCAATTAAGTGAATTGGCCAAACGCGAAACATCTATTTCGATTTTGCCATCACACTGTATTCCCAGTTGGTCCGGTTTTAACGAGTCCATGACCAAAGAAAATAATAAGAGTGCATCATGAGCCTTAATTCTTTTTGGGATAAATGGGTTTTAATTGGTCATTTTATTCGCGCCCGCCATAAACAATTTACACATCGACAAGAGCTGGAAAACTGGCAGCAAAAACAATTACAGCTTTATCTTGAACATCAAGTAGTAAAAGCGGCTTTTTACCAACCCTTTGCGGGTAAACCGCTGGCGGATTATCCCTTGATGGATAAAAACGGCATGATGGAAAATTTTTCCGGTCGCAATACAGAAAATATTGCACTGGAAAGCGTTTTACCGGTTGCAATTGCCGCTGAAAATTCACGTGATTTTAATCCGGAATGGAAAGGTTTTACGGTGGGACTTTCCAGCGGTACTTCCGGGAAACGCGGTGTATTTCTGGTTAGCAAACAGGAAAGATTGCGCTGGGCAGGAATTCTATTAGCAAAAACATTGCCCAATCAATTTTTAAAGCAGATTCTAAAACCCTGGCAGCCCAAATTAAGCATCGCTTTTTTTCTGCGCGCCAATAGTAATCTTTACAACACCTTGAATAGTTCGCGAATTGATTTTCGATTTTATGATTTGTTGCAGCCATTGGATGAACAGATTCCCAAACTGAATCAATTTCCACCTCAAGTATTGGTTGCGCCCGCCAGTATTTTACAAGCGCTGGCCAAAGCAAAAGCAGCCGGGCACTTAACAATAAACCCTCAACGTATAATCAATGTGGCAGAAGTTCTGGAATCGGATGTTGCGCAAGAAATTGGGCAGGCCTTCGCGCAAAAGGTACATCAAATTTATCAAGCTACAGAGGGCTTTCTGGCCTACACCTGCGAACAAGGCAATCTGCATTTAAATGAAACCTATATTCATATTGAAAAAAATTGGCTGGATTCTGAAAAAAAACGCTTTCAACCTATCATTACCGATTTTACGCGCTCCACTCAAATTATTTTGCGTTACCAATTAAATGATATTTTGCAAGTAGCGAATCAGCCTTGCAGTTGCGGCAATGTTGAAACTTGCATCGCAGCAATCGAAGGTCGTTCAGACGAAATATTTTGGCTACCGGAAGAAAAATCCGAAGAGTTAAAACCAATTTATCCCGATAGCTTGCGACGCTGCATGATGTTGGTAGAACCTGAATTATTGGAATACAAAATTATCCAGCAAGGATTGAATTGGCATATAGCAATCAAAACCCGGACAGACAGTGAGGCCTGCAAACAATCGATTGAAAAAAATATTGCCCATTTGTGTGAACATTTCGGCCTGATAAAACCACAATTGAGTTTTACGGATTGGCAACCGGAAATAAAAGGCGCCAAACGTCGAAGATTAATTTGTGAAAGCACTGAAAAAAGGATAGCTGAATGAGAGTATTACAGGTATTGGATAGTTACCCACCTGATCTAAACGGGGGCGCTTATTTTATTCATAGATTATCAAAACAACTGGTTGAAGACGGTGTGGAAATTCTGGTGATTTGTCCATCCAGATCGCAAAACACACATTATGATTTTTATGAAAATGTAAAATTATATCGAATAAAATCATACCCTCTATTTTTATACCCTGGCTTCAGAGTATCCATACCCATTAATATCAAAGCAAAAATTGAATCGGCTATTACGGAATTCAAACCGGACATTATTCATTTGCACGGCAGATTTTTTCTGGGGAGTATTTGTAGCGATATTGCAAAAAAACACCGAATTAAAACGCTGGCTACCAATCACTTTATGCCGGAGAATTTTTTCCATTATTTTTACCTACCGAAAATATGCAAAGCATTTTTTTCAAGACTAGCCTGGCAATGGGTCAAACGATTTTTTGAACAATGCGATGTCTGGACGACACCTACGCAGACAGCGGCAAGATTATTAAAAGCCAATGGATTTAATCGGGATATAAAAGTCATCAGTTGTGGAGTAGACACAGAAAAATTCTACCCTCGCACACAGCTCACTGAAAAATTTTCCAATATCCCTGACCAGGATATAAAAACGGTGCTTTATACCGGAAGAATCGACAAAGAAAAAAATCTACCAGTATTGTTAAACGCATTTTCTATTTTGCGCGCCAAAATTCCTTGTCGATTAATGATCACCGGTTCTGGTTCAGAGCTTGGAATAATAAAAAAAATGGTTTCTCGTTTAAATTTGGATCAAGACGTAATATTCACGGGCCGATTAACTGACGAACAATATCCGGAAATTTTTAATTTGGCGAATTGTTATTGCCATGCAGGAACTGCCGAGCTGCAAAGTATTTCTACATTGGAAGCCATTGCAAGTGGTTTACCGGTAGTGGCGGCCAATGCGATGGCATTACCTGAGTTGGTCAAACACGGCGTTAATGGCTATTGCTTTGAACCATCAGACTTTAGATCAGCTGCAGATTATCTACACAAAATACTGACGGATGATAATCTTGCCCGTCAAATGTCGATAGCGAGTCGTCAAATAGCGATGCAACACCACATAAAAAATACAGGGAAAGCTTATCGTGAGATTTATGCGGAGTTAATCAATGTCTCTTAATCAAAAGTGTCGATTAACATTAAGCACGAGCATAACGGGATTGATTTTTTCAATGCTGGTCTCAATTTGTGCAGGATATTATGCTACGGAAAAAGCAGGTCCTTATGTAGGTGATTTATTACTGGATAATATTCCTCGCTATGACGTTTCCATATTGCATACATATTTGGCTTCAATATTCTGGATTTTTCTATTTTTTTATTTGATAAAAAAACGGGATCAACTGGCCTTTATTTTTAGTGCCTTATCTTTATTTTTAATCATTCGCTCAGCTTTTGTGGTCATGACGCATCTTGGCCCACCCACCAATTTTTTAGCTGAACCTGTATGGCCAGCTTCTCTTTATATTCATCAAGGTGATTTATTTTTTTCCGGGCATGCAGGCGCACCTTTTTTATTGGCACTATTATGTTGGAACAACATTATTATTCGGTATTTATGCCTGGGGGCTTCTTTTGTATTCGGATGCATAGTGCTGTTAGGCGGAATTCATTATTCAATAGATGTCTTTGCTTCATTTTTTATAGCGCACTCTATATATCACATTTCACGAAAACATTTATTAATCCAATGACGCAGGCATATTATCAAACCATAAAACAACGCATCACCTCTATGCTGATTAGCTGGTGTGTAGTGGGCATTATTTACGGCAGCACACGTTTTGTTCCCGGCGAACATTGGGTCATTCCAGAATTGTGGTTGGATCGACAAATTCCTTTTAGTACCCAAGGCATTTGGTTGTATTTGAGTTTCTTTGTAGTAGTGCCTTTTGCTTTTTTATGTGCACCTTTGGCTAAAATTAAATCCATGATGATTGCTGTCGTAATCAGCGCATTTATCAGTGGCCTGGTGTTTGTGATTTTTCCAACCACTTTAGTTTATCCGGAGTTCAATCAACAGACTTTTGCCGACCAGGTTTTTTATTGGTTGTTATGGATAGATACAGCGCAAAATTGTTTACCGTCGCTACATGCCGCTTTGACAGTAATTTGTCTGTTGGTACTTTGGAACAATAAAAAACGCTTGCTCTCCTTGATATATTTAATCATTTCTCTGGCGATAGGTTTCTCTATCATTCAACTGCGACGGCATTTATCTCTGGATGTAGGAGCAGGAGTGTTGTTAGGAATAACGGCTTATTTTGTCGCCTCACGAATAGGAGAAAAATTGAAATGACACAATTTGCCTATGCTTATGTATTTATGTTGGCAATGATTTTATTGGAAGTGGTCGTTGCCAAATATGCTCAACGTAAAACCATCCCCTGGGTAGAAATGATCGCCAATTTAAATTCCGGCCATTTGGTGATGTTGTTATTTCGCAGTTTGGAAATCGCCGGATTCGCATTTTTATTGGCACATGCCAATTTGCATCTTGTTGATCAATTGCCTGTTATCTGGCAATGGATTTTTGGTTTTATCGCCTGGGATTTTTGCTTTTACTGGATGCACAGATTGCATCATAAAATTCCAATCCTGTGGGCAGTACACCATGTGCATCATCAAGGCGAAGAATTTAATTTGACTTTAGCGGTGCGTAATTCCTGGTATTCGTCACTCACCAATTTTCCATTTATTGCGCCTTTGGCCTTATTGGGATTGCCTTTGGAAATTTTCGTGGTTGTCTCATCTGTTCATTACACAGTGCAATTTTATAATCACAATGGATTAATTAAAAAATCCGGCATTCTTGATAAGCTCTTTATCACCCCCGCCAATCACAAAGTGCATCATGGATTGCATCCGCTGTATATCGATAAAAACTTTGGTGGTACGTTTTTACTTTGGGATAAACTCTTCGGCAGCTTTCAGGAACTGCGTGACGATATAGATGACCGCATAGGTTTGAAAAGTGGCATTCCCAGTCACAACCCGGTTTGGTTTAATCATCAACCCTTGATGAAATGGATTAAAAAACGTTTTCCCGAAAATAATCATCCAGTGCAATTGTCTCAAACCTATATTGGATTCGCCGGGATTTCACTTTTTATACTCTCGATTTTTTATGTGTATATTCAAGGTCAGGCTCCTGTTGCTCATGAATGGAATTTATTTGCAGCATTATTTATCGGCATGTTTTTGATTGGTGGCATGTCGGATAAAAGAATTTGGGGTTTAACAGGTTGGATTATTTTTTGTTTTGTTTTTCCAATTTACCAAATAGTGTGGTTACAGCATCTTGATCCGATATTATTGGCTTGTGTGCCTTTGTTGATATTGTCGGGAATTTGGGGGTTGCGATATTTAGTTAATTTTAAAAGCCTTACCCCCTCCTAACCTCCCCCTTGGCAGGGGGAGGGACTTTATTCCCTGCTTTTTTGCGGAGTGTAATTTGTTCCCTCCCCTGCCAAGGGGAGGGCTAGGGTGGAGTAAGGTTTTACAAGGGGAAAAAATGAAATCATTAGCCGCTCTCGAATTTAACAAAGAAACCGATAAAGCTTTTGCAGATGCTTTAAAAAAATCGGTTCAAGAGTATTTGGATCAACGACAAGACCATCGTTTTGCCAATGGCATTTTTCTGCTGAAATTATTCTTGTTGGCATTAGCAGCTTATGGATTTTATTTCGCAGCGCTCGATACTCACTCTACATTCACTTACATCATTTTTTATTGTTTGTTTTTTTGGTTCGCTATGTTGTTATCGATGAATGCTTCACACGATGCATCACATGGCAGTGTATTTCGTAAGCCATCAGCCAATCGTTGGTTAATGGCTCTTTGTTCCATTCCTATGGGCACTGATCCGGATTATTGGACTTTGCGTCACGTGCATTTTCATCACACTTACCCCAATATCGAACACTATGATCTGGATATGGAACCCAATCCCGCGTTGCGACAAGCACCTTTTCATAAATGGGCACCACAGTATCAATATCAGCAATATTATTGGCCACTGGTCGCAGCAATTTCGTTAACCTATTTGTGCTGGGTTTCGGATTGGCTGGATAGATTTCAGAAAACACCTTTGCAAAAATTTTCGTATTTGAAAAAGCCCGGTTATTGGTTAAAGTTTTTTAGTTTGAAAACTGCTCACGTGACTTTATTGATTGTGATTCCTGCATTGGTGGTGAATTTGGCGCTATGGAAAATCCTGCTGATTTATTTGTGCGCCCAAATGCTGGTATCGGCTTTTTTAGTCCTGATGATATTGGGAACCCACTGGGCAGATGTCGAATTTTTTCAAGCCGATAGTCAAAATAGAATTCCTCATTCCTGGCATCGGCATGCATTTCTGACTGCCTGTGACTGGCAACCTGATCCGCGTTGGATAAATTATTTTTTAGGCGGGCTGGATTTACATCTCACCCATCATTTGTTGCCTGGATTTTGTAATCGCCATTATCCGGAATTGGCAACAAGAATTGAAAATCTGGCCAAAGAATTTAATTTACCTTATCGAAAAATCACTTATCCCGAATTGGTAAAAGCCCAACAACAATTTTTGAAAAAAATGGGTAGTCAATATAGCAATTAATCTATGCCTGAAAAATCAAAACCCCGCGTCACGAGGGGCGTGAGCGGGGTTTTCAGGATGTTAGCTTTCCCAGGCCAGCTGCATGAATCCATAATCCTTGCGAAATTGCATTCATTCCTTGCGAATGGCCCCATCCGACTGGGCGAGGCCATTATTGATGTATGGCTGTTTCCCCACCAGTGGCGAATGTCTGTAATTTTTGTAGGAAATATCTCACAAGGCCGCCATCAACACAGGCTTCCGGGTTTATAATCGCTGGCCTTTTAATCTGTCGGAACCTGTTATGCCGCCTAAAAAGAAAACTGTGGATTTCGAACAATCCCTCAAAGCACTTGAAGAACTGGTTAATCGAATGGAACAGGGTGATATGAGCCTTGAAGAATCACTTGAAGCTTTTCAAAAAGGTATATCCCTGACGCGCGAATGCCAGACCCGATTGGCAGAAGCAGAACAACAAGTGAATTTATTGATTGAAGAAAATGATCAATTCCGCCTCGAAGCCTTCGAGCCCGATCAGGACGATGATTGATGACCATTCCGGCGATAGAATTTTCAGATTTCATGGCGACCTGTCGTGACCGCGTTGAACAAACGCTGGATCTTGCTTTTCCCGAACATCAGGATCCAACTCGTTTGCGCAGCGCTATGCGTTACAGTTTATTTAACGGCGGCAAGCGGGTACGGCCGGTTTTGACTTATGCCTCGGCGCTGGCAGTTAATCCACAACAGGATTTACGAGGCATTGACCCTATAGCTTGCGCACTCGAGTGCCTGCATTCCTACAGTCTGGTTCACGATGATTTACCCGCAATGGATGATGACAATTTGCGTCGAGGCAAACCCACGTGTCACATCGCTTACAACGAGGCCACCGCAATTTTGGCCGGGGATGGATTACAAACCCTGGCATTTGAGTTACTCACCCGCACGCCATTTTCGTCTGACATTCAGCTTGAACTGATCAAAACCCTGGCCTGGGGATCGGGCGCAGAGGGCATGGTATTGGGTCAAGCCATAGACCTCGCCGCCGTCAATCAACAATTAACGCTTGATCAGCTGGAAAATATGCATAGGCATAAAACCGGCGCCCTGATTCGTGCCAGTGTGCGCATGGGGGGATTAGCTGCTGGCGCTGATCTGCAACAGTTGGTTGATCTGGATAAATATGCCGCCGCCATAGGTCTGGCCTTTCAGGTTCAGGACGATATTCTGGATGTCACTACAGACACCGCCACTCTGGGGAAACAACAAGGCGCCGATATAGCCCATAACAAACCCACTTATGTTTCTTTATTGGGGTTGGATGCTGCGCAACAAAAAGCGCAAGGGCTGTATCAGGATGCACTGAATGCGTTGCAGATGTTTGGTGACTCGGCCAATCATTTGCGACATCTGGCTGCTTATATTATTGGTCGCACTTATTAGTTAACAATTTATGGAATCATTTTTAGTTTCTACAGGCGTTGTTGCGCTTGCAGAGATGGGTGACAAAACCCAACTACTCGCCTTTATTTTGGCGGCACGATTTAAAAAACCTGTGCCAATTATTATCGGAATATTATTCGCCACACTGGTTAATCACGGTATTGCCGGTGCTTTGGGCGTTTGGATCACCGCTCATGTCAACCCGCAAATATTGGCCTGGATTTTGGCGGTCTCTTTTATTGCGATGGCAATCTGGACATTAATTCCCGATAAGATTGAAGAAGAGGAAACCAAAATTGCCCAAAGTCTGGGAATTTTTGGCGCAACATTTATTACTTTTTTTCTCGCTGAAATGGGTGATAAAACACAAGTCGCTACTGTTGCTATGGCAGCACATTATTCATCTGCCATTTTGGTGGTGATGGGTACTACATTAGGAATGTTAATTGCGGATGTTCCCGCTGTTTTTCTCGGCGATAAATTCGCTGCAAAAATTTCCATGAAATGGGTTCATGGAATTGCCGCCGCCATTTTTGCTTGTTTGGCCGTTATCACTTTGCTGGCAATATTGAATCCTGATTTTTCATTTTTTAGTCCGTAAAAAATGTCAATGAAATCAAAAGCTGGATCCCTGCCTTCGCAGGGATGACGAGGTGAAATTAAACAAAAATAGATTCGTGCAAAAGTCTCAAATGATTTAAATTCTGTTATTCCATGCTCAACCCGTCTAACAAGTTTGATTGTTCAAACTTAATCCTATAAGTAAAACCAAAAGCATAAATTTCCAGATGAAAAATCATTTTTTCATCGCAATTATAAATGCGCCAATGAAAATCAAAACTATACTGATATAACACTCGTCAGGTGATTCAAATGAAAAGAATTACTTTGTTTGCAGCATTGATTATTTTTCTTCTGTTGCCGCTGCAAAGCTATCCACTCACCTTGAGATATAGCGATACAGCTGACCCAACCGTTGCCTACTGTGTGGGTATGTTGAAGCTCTCACTGGATCATCTGGGCAAAAAGTACGAATTGGTTCCTGTTACAGGTGATATGACACAGGTTCGTCAGGAAGAAGGTGTTAAAAATGGTTCTCTGGATATCATGTGGGCAGGAGCAAGCAAGGAACTGGAAGAGATTATGGAACCTGTCCGCGTACCTTTGTACAAAGGTTTGTTAGGTCATCGAATTTTAATTATTCGCAAAGGCGAGCAAGCAAAATTTAACGGCATTAAAAATATTGATGATTTGCGTAAGGTTGCTCTTGGTCAGGGAACGGCATGGGTAGACACTAAAATACTGGAAGCCAACCAACTGAAAGTCGTCAAAACAATGAAATATCAGAATTTATTTTATATGTTGGATGGCGCACGTTTTGATGCTTTTCCGCGAGCAGTATTTGAACCTTTTTCTGAAATTACCAGCCGCACCCAACTTGCTTTAACCGTAGAAGAAAGTTTGATGCTGGTTTACAAAATGGATTTTTATTTTTTCGTCAATAAAAACAACAAAGCACTGGCTCGCGAATTGGAACGAGGGCTGGATATGGCCATTGCCGATGGTTCGTTTGAAAAAATATTTTTAAGTTCCCCAAACGTACAAGAAGCCATTGCCAGGGGAAATTTAAAAAACCGAATCGTGATTCCTTTGGACAACCTCTTCAATTCACCCGAAACTCCAGTTGATCGCGCAGAATATTGGATTGATCCTAAAAAACTGTGATTGTTTTTAGTCTGATCAAAGTTGTTGTAACACAAACCCGACATAGTAAAGCGGCATGACGATATGCACGCTTTCTTCTGGCCCTGAACCTTGGGTGCCGGTAAGTTTAATTGTTTTGTGCGGGTTACATTTATCAATATAGGATTGCAATGATCTTGCGCGAGTACGCTTACCGCTTTTGACTTCAACAGGCACTAACAGTCCTTGTTGATTACTGATAATAAATTCAATTTCAGCACGCGCATCCGACCAGGAATAAGCTGGTTCAATTCCCAACACCGCTAATTCTTGCTGCACAAAATTTTCTGCAATATAGCCTTTATATTCATAAGCCTGCTGTTTGATTTCAAGGTAGCCGGTATTTAACAAATGATTCAGCAACCCCACATCAAATAAAAATAACTTCACCAGATTTTCTTTTTGATACGCCGCCAATGGCGTTCTGACAATGCCTTCAACCGGATAATTTTTTAACAACATGCGGCATTGATGTAACCAGTTAATTGCGCTTTCAAATTCCGCATAACGGGATTTGCGTTCAGCAATGCCTTTAAATTTAAATCGCTTCACCGATTCATCAACCACCGCCGATAACTGTGACGGAATATTGCTGAAAACCGCTTCAATTAATTGCGCATCAAATTTTCCTGCATATTTACCAAAATCGCGTTTATAGCCATTGATTAAATCCGCGTGAATTTTTTGCACGGCCTGTACCCGTTCCAACAAACTTTCATCGGGATTGGCGAACCATCGAGCCACCGCTTCCGGCATGCCACCGGTAAAATAATAATCGGTTAATTTGTCGAACAGTTTGCTATGTGCAGCAGCGCTATTGGTTTGTGCGTCAAATGCTTTAACCAAAGCAGGCTCGTTGGCGGCCCATAAAAATTCCCGAAAATTTAAAGGCCGTAAAATAAATTGTTCTACTTTGCCTACCGGAAATGAATTCAATAAACCGATATTGGAACCGCTGGCCGCAACAAACCAATCCGGTGTTTTTTCGGCAAAATATTTCAAGGAGGTCACTGCACGCGAACACTCGCCGATTTCATCCAGAATCAACAAATCAGTGGCTGGATTAAACATCTGCCCCGTTAACAATTCGAGATTGCCGACTATATCGACTGGTGCAAGAGACCCGGCAAAGGCGTCGGCCAGCTGTGGGCTTTCCAAAAAATCCACCCGCAACACTCGCTCAAATTCACGCCCCAGAAGTTGTTGCAATAGATAGGTTTTACCTGTCTGTCGGGCACCATCAATCAACAATGGCTTTCGCTGGTCGCGATTTTTCCATTCAATTAACTGTTCCACTAACAAGCGTTGCATAGCTCACCCAAGAGTTATCCGCAGAAAAATGCAAATTAACACATTTTTATGCGCATAAAAATGTAATTTTCTGCATTTTTATGCGCATAAAAGTGAGAGGCTCTATGGAGCAAAGTGTAATGAGGTGGTCGATATGGTTAGAAAACTGAAAAATCTGTACATATGGTTTCCTTCGTGTCGAAAAAAGTGAGTTTTTTCGACATAAGATGCTGGACATGTTTATGCAATCGACATAACCTCTACTCATGTCGAAATTTTTGCATTTTTTAAACATGAGCAGCCAAATGACATTTAATCCCAATCAGCCTTACAACCATTTACCCAAGTTGCCACCTAATACATTTTTGGAAACTGCCCCCATTCTCAAAGCGTGTATTGGTGCGCGTGCTGCACTGGCAGAACTCAAACAAGCAGGGGAGTTGTTACCTAATCAAAGTTTGTTGATCAACATGCTGCCGTTACTTGAAGCCAAAGACAGTTCGGAGATTGAAAACATAGTCACCACTAATGACCGCCTCTTTCAATATGCAGAAAATGGCGAAGGGGCGCAGGCCGATCCCGCTACAAAAGAAGCTTTGCGATATAGAACCGCACTTTACCAAGGCTTTAAAGCACTGAAAGATCGGCCACTCAACACATCCACTGCTGTGACTGTTTGCTCCACTATCAAAGGCATGGGCATGGATATTCGCAAAATTCCTGGTACCAGCATCATGAACACGGCGACATCAGAAGTGGTTTATACACCACCAGTGGGTGAGCAAGTTATTCGGGATTTGCTCGGAAATTGGGAAACTTACTTACATGCTGATGATGATTTGGATCCTTTAATTCGCATGGCAGTTTGTCATTACCAGTTTGAAGCTATACATCCATTTTTGGATGGCAATGGTCGCACAGGCAGGGTCTTAAACAGTTTGTTTTTAATCGAACGGGGTTTGTTGACCTTACCTATTTTGTATTTAAGTTATTACATTCTTCGCCACAAAAATAATTACTACCGTTTATTGCGCGAAGTGACGAGTGAACAAAATTGGCAAGACTGGGTGATCTATATGCTCACCGCCGTAAAAGAAACCGCGAGTTGGACAACACGCAAAATCAGCGCTGTGCGTGAACTCAACGAGCACACAGCCCACTATATTCGTCAGGCATTACCTAAAATATACAGCCGTGAGTTGGTCGATAAAATTTTCGAACAACCTTACTGCCGCATACAAACCTTGGTCGATGCCGACATCGCCCAACGGCAAACTGCATCCGGCTATCTGAAAAAACTGGTAGATATCGGTGTGCTAACGGAAATTCCTGCTGGCAAAGAAAAATTATTTGTACATCCGAAGCTGATGCAATTGATGACAACGGATAATGATGAGTTTGTGCGGTATTGAACGAAACAATCTGTCGCAAAAATCATCGTTTCTTTATCTTCGAAAAAATAATATGCTCGACTGCAATTAAAGTAACTAAATAAACTAATAATTTTCAAGCATCAGGGCATTCTATGAATGCTGATGCAAAGAGGTTTTTTCAAATCGATATGCAGTCACTGAGATTTATAAATCTGTTATGGATATTTTGTTTTCTCAGCCTTACCAGCTGTACGAAGCAAAGCACTAACGACCCATTCGATTACCATTTACCGACAGGTTGGGAAGTTTTCGAGGATGACAAGATTAATGAACAACATAGAAAAATTAATCTCGTCACCCAATCAGGAAGCATAGTGACTATCGAGATATTGTCTGGCCCTGAAATGAATAGTATTAACAGCAATGAATACCTGAAAAAATATATCGCATCTGCATTGCCAACCGAAGAAATACGTACAAATGCTGTTATTGATTTCGGTGAAGTAACACGGAGCGACAAGTCAGGATATTTTGCTAAAGTTACTGTGCCATCTCCCAATCAAGCAGCTTTTACGCTGGAGCTTTATCAATTTCAGAATGAAAACATGAATGTATTTTTAATGTTCAATACACCAACAGAACTGCAAATACAGTTACAAGCGGATATAGATAATTTTATTAAATCGATAAAAATGTAGGAGTTAGAATGGAATTCGATGGAAATCTTATTAGCGAGCTAGGTGTTAAGCGCTACATGAAAGGGCATGAAGCAAGTCAGTTTTCAAATATTAATCCCCTCAAAAACTCATCAACACTGAATAAACAATGGCAAGAATGTAATTTTGGTTGTCATGGGCCTAGCTATAGAACCTTACAACACCAACTTACTTACAGCGAATTTCTCAATCATTTAGATAAGTTATCGCCCTTGGTGGCTGGTGCCATTGATGGTGTTCGGCATGAAACCATTCAACAAACAAAGGTAATCACTTCAGGCATACAGCGTACAGGTGAAGGGCTTGGTGTTTCGGGCAAAGAAGTGTTTTCTCAAGTAGGCGAAGAAAACCTTGCCGCTTATCATTTTGTTAAAGTGAATGTTTCTAACCTGATAAATGCAGACCTCAATCTTGTTGATAATCCAATTACTCAACTCATATTTACTATCATTCATGAATATGTAAATTTGTTACCTGACTCTATGCTAAAGAAAATGGTGGAAGATAGGGCAATTATCATTCCAGACGATATCGACAGAAATTTTGTCGTATCAGCAGTTCGATATTCAGTAATTGAAGTAATCACAAGTGAGCACATTGATCAAGCGATTCAATTTATAAGTACAAAGGGCCAACGTTTTATTGGTAAACAAATTGGTAAAAAAGTAACGCGCGCAGTTGCTGCGATAATTGCAGCAAAAATAACCAAGAAAATAATTGCTGGCAGCTCAAATTCCATTAAACGAAAAATTTCCAGACTTAAGAAATCTTTCAAACCTGCCACCGGACATATGGGAACAGCATTAATTATTTTATTGAAAACCAATGGGTGGCTTGGAATAGCGGCTGAAGAAAGTAGAAAATTACAAAATGATAGCCCTGCTCTTTGGAAAATTCTCCGTTATAAACAGGGTGGGTTTGACATGCTGATGTTTCTGATTTCAGGCTTTGTAAAAGAATATGTTGATCGAATTGCGATACTGGAAAAAAATCCTGACGTATATTTTAAGTTAATGGCGGCTTTGGTGAAATCAGGTAGAACACAAGAAATTTTCTTCCCGCGATAATTTCTGATTTAAATGATAAAAATCATTTACGAAATGGGTAATAAATGAATAATCACCGGAACTCGCATAACGCCTTACCCCAATCGGGGTACTCACATGGCTAACCTGTGGCAAGAGGATGAGTTGTTACTCACGCTGCATTTATATTGCCGCACGCCTTTTGGAAAATTGCATCAAAGCAATCCTGACGTTATTGAATTAGCCAAGATTATTGGCCGCACGCCATCAGCCGTTGCGATGAAAGCCTGCAACTTCGCAAGCCTCGACCCAGCATTGAGTCAAAAAGGTTTAGAGGGCGCCAGTAAAGCTGACCGCAAATTGTGGGATGCATTTATGCAAAACTCCACCGAAATTGCAGAAAAGGCCGAAGCACTTTACGAATCCAAAATTGAAATTCATTCCCCTAAAAAACCAGTATCTGAAATAAAATTTCCAACCGGCGAAACTGAAACCTTACGCACTGTAAAAACTCGCCGAGTACAAGCATTTTTCCGCCGAACAGTTTTAGAAAGTTACAATCACCGCTGCGCGATCTCAGGCTTAGCAATTCCAGAATTGTTAGTAGCCAGCCATATTATTCCTTGGTCCGAAGATGAATCTCGCAGAGCAGACCCAACAAATGGAATTGCATTGAATGCACTTTACGATAAAGCCTTTGATAGAAAGCTAATTTCATTTGATGAAAATTTCAGATTGGTGCTTTCTGACAGAATTAAAAAGCAATATAAGGATGAGATGGTTAAGGAATATTTTTTGGAGTTTGAGGGCAAGGAGTTGGAGATGCCTTATAGGTTTTTGCCGGATAGACTATGTGTGAGCATGCATTTAGAAAAATTATTGTTAAATATTAAGTCAAATTGAAAAACAAAAAATATGCCTACAGTACCTAAAACCGAATATAAAGGAATAACATATAATCTTGTTCCTCCTCATTATCGAAACAATCAACACAATACCATTACAGTACTCGTTGGAAAAAATGGGACTGGAAAGAGTGGTATTCTAAAGACCATTGCAGAAGAGTCCATTGCTCAAAAGATAGGCCCCAAGCCGCAACTAATTTATTATCCGCCCAAAAAGATCATAGCAATTTCCACAGGACCTTTTGATAGATTCCCAACATCTGGAAATCTTGATAGCGAAAAATATACTTACATAGGCTTAAAGAATTCACACCGATCCTCTTCAATATCGTTAATTGCTAGAGCAACATCTGCCGTACTAAGAAATTATTTCCTTAATAATAAATCATCAAAAATAGATCTTCTTTTCGAGAAAATAAATCTAAGGCCTATTATTTCAATAAATTGGACTTCGAAACTAGTCAAAGAGATTGATAGCACTATAAAATCGTCTGAAAAACCATATAACGAATTAATTCGTTCAGCGAAAAAAATAGCAACTGCAAATTACAGTCCATCGGATACAGAAATTTATTTGGAAATTGTCTCTACTCTTAGTGCATATATAACAATTGATAAAATGCAAAATTTGATTATTGAACCAATAGAGGATTTGGTTAAAATCATAGATTCAATTTCTTTTTTGCAAAAATACGGTGTAGAAAAAATTATGCCTACTACAATCGTAAATTTTTCAAATAGATCGCTAGGTATTCCATTAAGTTACAGTGAATTTCCATTTCAGATGGAAAACGTAAAAGAAGAAATTTTTAACTCGATACTGACGTTAAATTATTATGAATTGATAGTTGTGAATGATATAAAAATAACAACAATTAATCCAGATGAAACCATTTCACTCAGAAGGGCAAGTTCAGGCAGGCAATGCTTAGCTGTTATCATGCTAGGAATTGCAGGTACAATTGACGATGACTCAATCATTTTAATAGATGAACCAGAAATAAGCCTGCACCCTGCTTGGCAAGAGGAATTCATTGAAAATATACAAAATTGCTTTAATAACTATCGAGGTTGTCATTTCATAATTGCTACCCATTCACCACAAATAGTTTCGAGGTTAAGCGGAAACAATTGTTTTGTGGTCGACGTCGAAAAAAATAAAATAATTTCTAACGAAGGCCGAGAAATGAATTCGTCAGACTATCATTTAGCCGAGATATTCCGTTCGCCAGGAATAAAAAACGAATACATATCAAAAATTACCGTGAATCTAATATCCAAAATTAAGCATTATAAATCTATTGATAAACACGACCTTAAGACGATCGAACATATACTTGAGTTGAAAAAATTGCTGTCCGATGATGACCCTTTGAACGAATTGATTTTAGCAGCTAGTAAAATGGTAAAGGAATTTTATAAAAATGATTAAACCATTTCAATTAAAGCCAGAATTTGAAGAAATTATCAAAAATTCTATAGCACTATATGGATCTGGGAAAAACGCATGGGACAGTAGCGAACTAGAAAAGCTTAGATCAGCCATAAGGAATCACTACAGGCAAGAACAAAATGGACTTTGTGCCTACTGTAAAAATGAGCTTTCACTTCAATCGGCAGCTAATGCACAAATTGAGCATATTTTATCTAAATCCAAATATGGTAACTTTGTATTTGAGGTTTTAAATTTATGCGTTATATGTGCGGACTGCAATCAGATTAAAAGCGATAAAGAAGCTGCAGCTTCTATGGAAGAAATTACCGTAAATGAAGTTAAATCTCGATATCCTAGGGCGTCGTCTTCATTCATAATTGTTCACCCCCATTTTGATGACTGGGGTGAGCATATTAAAAAAATCGACAAGTTTTATATTGATCTTACAAAAAAGGGGAATGCAACTATTGGCATTTGTCGACTAAATCGATATGTACAACAATTTGGAGTCAGCGACGAAACTTTTGACGATTTTAAGTTAAATTCAATGTGTCAGAGTATTCTAGATACAAAAAATCCTCTAGAAAAAGCAAACCGTCTCGATAAACTTTTTGCAATCGTTATGCAAGATAAATGGATGAATTCCTAGTAAGTAGCCCGTATGGAGTGAAACGTAATGCGGGTTGTTTTTAATGTTGTTTTTTCATCGTTTTAAATTTAAAAAATCAAAAGCCCCGCATTACGCTTCGCTCCATACGGGCTACGAATGTGGGTTGAATTAAATTGATTACAAGGAGGTTTTATGGTGCTTTATCGAAGGAATCGGGTTGAGGGTGGGTGTTATTTTTTTACGGTTACACTGCATGATCGGAGTTCGCGTTTGTTGGTTGAACATATTGCGGAATTGCGTGATGTGTTTCGGCAGGCGAAAGCGCAAATGCCGTTTCACATTAATGCGATTGTGGTTTTACCGGATCACATTCATGCGATTTTTACCTTACCTGCGGGTGACGATAATTATTCGTCGCGTTGGCGTTTAATAAAATCACGTTACACTCGCGCCTTATTGAAAAAAGGTGTTCCAATTGCAGCGAATGATGCAGGTGAATATAACCTGTGGCAGCGACGGTTTTGGGAGCACACCATTCGTGACAATGAAGATTTAAACAACCATATCAATTACATCCATTACAATCCGGTCAAACACGGCTTGGTGGAACAAGTTGCCGATTGGCCCTATTCCAGTTTCCATTATTTTTCACGCAATGGAATTTCTCCGTTCGATTGGTAGCCCGTATGGAGCGCAGCGTAATGCGGGGTTGTTTTTAATTTTTCGAATAGTTGTTTTATAAATTGTGTGGAAAGTCAAAAGCCCCGCATTACGCTTCGCTTCATACGGGCTACGCTTCCAATCTGATCGTCATGATTAAAAACTAGCTAACCCACAAAATGGACACTATAGTTCTCAAAAATCACTAAATTGGAAATTATAGTGTCCACTTCAGAATCACAAAGCCGTAGTGCGACGGTACTAATAAAAGGCACAGAGCATTTCCGATTGGTTTATCATCCAGATTGGTACTTTCTTTAATATGAAAAACTCCCTTACCGAAACCAGTAAATTTTTAAGTTATGTGTTACGGCATCAACCAGACGCCATAGGTATTCAATTGGATTCCCAAGGTTGGGTGGCGATTGATGAATTGATTGCAGCGGCGAATCAATCCGGCAAACAATTTGATCGCGAATTAATTCAGCAAGTTGTGGATACCAACGAGAAAAAGCGTTTCACTATTTCTGATGATGGTTTGCGTATTCGTGCGGCGCAGGGGCATTCGACTGAATCGGTGCAGATTGATTATCCGCAAAAAATTCCACCTGAATTTTTGTATCACGGCACCGCTACCCGTTTTGTCGATTCGATAAAACAACAAGGCTTAATCCCCGGCCAGCGGCATCATGTGCATTTGTCGCAATCGATTGAAACCGCGACCGAAGTCGGTAAGCGTTATGGCAAGCCGCATATTTTTACCATCAAGGCAAAAGCAATGAGCGAAGCAGGCTTTTTGTTTTATTGCTCGGAGAATAATGTTTGGTTGACTGAGAAGGTGCCGGTGGAGTTTTTGTTGGTGTCGCCTGTGCAATAAAACAGATGGCAGCGTCTGTTTTGATCATAATAGAATGTCGATGATTTAAATGCTCATGTCGGTACCCTTCAACACACTTAGCCATTGGATTGACTATGTATATTATCTATCTGCTTTTCATCATCGCTGTTCTTTATTTTATTTATAAGCTCTATCAAGATGGCGTCAATGCAAAACGGGAAGCTTATATCAACAATTATATTTTTCCTTTGTCGATCAGGAAAAAATTGTTAGCGAAATATCCACATCTTTCTGACAATGACCTTTATAAAGTGATGACAGGAATGCGTCAGTATTTTCACATTTGTAATATGGCCAAGCGTCGATTTGTGTCTATGCCATCACAAGTTGTTGATGTTGCCTGGCATGAATTTATTTTGTTTACAGCAAACTACGCTGAATTTTGTAACAAAGCCTTTGGCCGCTTTTTACATCACTCCCCCGCTGAAACCATGCAGCACAAAACGCTTGCACATGAGGGGATCAAGCGCGCGTGGAAGCTTTGTTGTGTACGTGAAAAAATTGATCCTAAAGTACCAGCGTCACTTCCACTGCTGTTTGCTGTGGATAGCCAACTGAATATCAGTGATGGCTTTTTCTATACGCTGGACTGTTCCAAAAATATTGCAGCGACCAACGGAGCGGGTGATACCTATTGTGCGAGCCATATAGGTTGTGGCGGTGGAAGTTCATGCGGTGGCAGCTCCTGTGGCAGTGGCAATTCTGGCGGAGATTCCGGCGGCAGCAGTTGTGGTGGTGGATGTGGCGGCGGTGGGGATTAATCCTTATAAATTGAACCCGCAAAATTTTGAATTTCTTGGGCTCAAACTTATTAGCGACGCAGCGGAAGATCGGGTTCCATATCGAGGCTGCCATCCTCTGCCAACAAGGCATAAAGACCAGACTCTT
>CAMLML010000033.1 GCA_946481095.1 uncultured Cellvibrio sp. | reverse complement strand
AGGAAATGATTGATATACAAAATATGATATTAAACAAATTGAAATTTTGATTAGCCCGATTGATATATGAATAAACTGGAATTATCAGACCTGATAAAAAAAACTCAAATAGCACAAAAACAAGATCTACAAAAATTTGAGAATTATATTAACCAATCAGTGATACTGAAAAAATCAGCGTCGGGGTATAAAAATGACGACGAAAATATTATAGAGCAAATATTAAAAAATTTTTCCGATGGGGTAATCAGCAACATACCTATTAATGAAAATTCAACCCTCCTGGATATGCTTTCAATACTCTTACAAAATCAGGACTATATTGAAAAGCTCAGTGACATTATCTTTATTGAAGCAAAAACATCGGATGAGCGACTTGAATTGCTAGTCACATATTTGGAAGCTCATATAAAACAGAACATAAAAGTGCCATAACCCATAAGAGACTAGATGATCATGAGTGATCAGAGCAGCCAAAGTGCCGCCGATATCATACAAGCCAGCATTGCGCAGTCCATGGCACAAGCAGTGCAGGATGCTGTAGACACACTACGAAACATCAGCACTATAGAAACAACCGTTATAGGTGTTGCTTCAGCAAAATGGGTTGCTCAACCTGAATTGGTGGTCTACGAGACAATTATTGAAAATGCACAAAAAAATATAACTTTTGCGGTAACCAACCTGGCCAATGTAGGTGAAACGGCTGCCAAAGTACTTAAACAATTTCAAACTTAAATAGTTGAAAAATACTTTAGCAACAAAACAATCAGATTAAGCAGGTGCAAAATATGACCGACGACGCAAATGAAACAATGGCGGCTAATTCCCAGGCTTTTTTGGATTTATCCAAAAAGATATTGGAAGAAGTCATGGCATCCTGCCAAATGGAAAATTTTCATGGCGTTGCCTTGAATATTCCAATGGAAATTACCGGAGAATCCATGCCGCAGGATTACACGTCCCAGGAGCAGATATGGAAAAACATCAATCAGCTCTATGCCGCACAGGAAACCATGCTTAAGTCAAATGAACAGGCTGTTTTCCCTGACAATTCAACGTCTGATGACAACTCATCCAACACCACCCATAACATCTGATATTGGCAATACTGAATTAATATTGCCAAAAAAATTCTTGCAGTGTTTTTTTGGCATAGAGTTAATCAGTGACATCAAGGTGGATTCTGATGAGATAAGACAGAACTTTCCAGCTATCTTTTGGCAACTACCAAAAGACATAGAGATATATTGGCATCAACCACAACCCGGTTCTGTAATACCAAATCACTATTACCTGATGCAACAACGCCTCAAATTTGAAAATAAAACATTTTCTCAGGCAATATTTTCTTTGTACCAACATAACCTTGAACTCTTATACCTTCAATTATTGCCTGCCAAACCAACCATTGGCGCATTTAAAAACGATTGGTTTCAGCATTTTCAAAGAAAATACGAAATCTGCATCATGCGTACGCTTAACAAAGTTAATCAATTTGCAAAGCGACATGGCGCTCAAAAAATATCTGCAACCCTGTTAAATCCGGCACTCGCCAATTTTTTCTTAAAAGCAGACTATTCTTTAATAAACAATCAGGGAAATGAAAATACCATTATTAAAGGATTCGACCAATTCGACATGATTCGATTGATTAATCACACATGAGTTGGATGAAAATGTCCTATACGAAAACACAAAAGGACATTTGTATCCCATAGCATTTTGTAAATAAAAAATTAATTAAATTTAATTTTCATTAAAAACAATATGTTAATTAAGTTAATACCAGCTTGGCATAAGTGATGCAAACATGGATTTGGGCAACCAAAATATCAATATTATTTTGGCAAAGCTAAAACACAGATTACGATAAAACTGATTTAAATCCTGATCTGTTATTCATTAAATTTAATTGGAGTAATTTTATGTCACAACCAACAGTTGTAAATGGCGCAGTAATCGATGCAATCACCGCAACCAATACCAAAGTTCTGGCTGAAGCGCCCGCCATGGCTATGGGTAGTTTGTATCAAACCGTAGGTAATTCTGTTGCTATGGCCGCTGCCAACGCCGTCTACGCACAACAACAAGCCAACGTGTCATTCCAGGCTGCCAGCACACTGGGTGTCACCAAACTGTTTTCCAGCAATCAATAATCACTCAGCCAATTCATAATTAATTTCTAGAGGAGAATTATCATGTCACAACCTACAGGCGTAAATGGTGCAGTCATTGATGCTATTACAGCGACCAATACCAAAGTTCTGGCTGAAGCACCTGCTATGGCAATGGGTAGTTTGTATCAAACCATCGGCAACTCCGTTGCTATGGCTGCTGCAAACGCCGTTTATGCACAACAACAAGCCAATGTGACTTATCAAGCCGCAAGTACGCTCGGCATCACAAAAATGTTTTCACAAAACAATTAATTATTTTTACATTATTTTAATCGGAGTAACTTATGAGCCAACCATCAAGTAAAAATCAATCAAGCCAACCGCAAACTGTAAATGCAGCAATCATTGATTCGATTACAGCTACCAACACCAAAGTTCTGGCTGAAGCGCCTGCTATGGCAATGGGTAGTTTGTATCAAACCATCGGCAACTCCGTTGCTATGGCTGCTGCAAACGCCGTTTATGCGCAACAACAAGCCAACGTAACCTATCAAGCAGCAAGTACGCTGGGTATTACGAAATTATTTTCACAAAATAATTAATTTAGTTTTTTAAATTGATGATCGGAGAAAACTATGAGCCAACCACAAGTTGTAAATGGCGCGATAATTGATGCGATTACTGTCGCCAACACCAAAGTTCTTGCAGAAGCACCCGCCATGGCAATGGGCAGTCTGTATCAAACTATCGGCAACTCGGTTGCCATGGCCGCTGCCAACGCCGTTTATGCACAGCAACAGGCCAACGTCACTTATCAGGCTGCAACAACTCTTGGCATCACCAAAATGTTTGAAGCCAATAAGTAACATAATGAGTACCGATGCGTTATGTGTCGGTGCTCTTTATGCTTGTGCGATCGCAATTTTAATTAGATTGAGGAGAAAATATGTCGCCTGATGACTATATCAAAACAGCAAAAAATATTAATGATGAAGTTCAACAACAAAGCAACACCACATTGCATACACTTTCTCTCGGTGGTCTGGTGAATGCACAATCACTCACCCTGTTGAACAACACGCAAAACCAATACGCATCACAGGCACTGGCCAACGCAGCCATGGTTGCAACCTGTGACAAAATACTACGCAGTTAATCTGTAAAAATTAATTCATTATTTGGAGTCTTGTTATGGGTACCACAACAACCACTACAGCAGCCAGTTTATCCAATGCCATTGTTGGCAGTTTTGATCCAATAAACGGTATGCCAGCAAATGTAAAAAATACCTGGTCTTTTGAATACAACCAAACTCAAAACCAGGTCAATTTTTCAATTCAAGTAGGCATCCCTCCGATGCTGGTTGATAATTCCAGTCAAAGCCTGCAAGCCACAATTTCTATTGACGACATAGAATCACTCATCAATTGGTTTTCTATCGTTAAAATGCAAAGTAATTCCAGCAGTAAAAAATAACCCTTGGTATTGAGGCGATAATATGAGTCAGTCCGATAAAAAAAATTCCGATGATAATTCTGATGCACTTACTTATTTTAGCGCTGCCACTGCGGGGGTAGCGCAATCTGTCAGTTTTGAAGCACTCAATGTTATTGAAGAACAAAGAAACCAGGGCATTATCAGAAACACTGCTGTAGGCAATGCCTATGCAAAATGGCTAGCAAACCCACAGGTAGGTGAACAATTTTATTTGCCTCTTATTAATGCAATCAATTCTGACAATCAGGATCAAATGGTTTTCAATAAATATGGCAGGTTTCTTGAAATGCTTTTTACTCCAACCGATCCCGATAAAAATAAATAAATATGAGCGCTACAAATGCATAACTCTATAACGCTGAATACCCGCGGTGCACATCATAAAAAACCATCGTTATTAATCGATCTGGAAACTCTGCAACATTTTCACGCCAATAAAATTTTGCAACTGATGGATCAGGATATCTGTCAGTATCTTGGACGCGAACCCTGCCAAAATTTATCTCAGGCAATTCAATATGTTTACGACTACAACAGTACTCAACCTGTGCGCTATGCCATCACACATCGAGCATTTGGTTTTATTGGCGTTGTCAGTTTTGGCGTAATCAAGGGAAAACAACTTGATGTTGTTATTGGCTATTGGATAGCAAAACGATATCAAAATCAGGGCTACGCCAGGCAAGCGATTCAACTATTGTTACAAAAACTGAAAAAAATCAATGTGCAGCGTGTTACTGCCGAGATATATCCAGGCAACACCCGCTCTGAATACTTACTTGAAAGCTTGGGATTTTGTTGTGATGACAAAACCTTGTTGCATAACGACCAGATGCAATATTATCTGGCGCTGACGATTTAATTCAGCGCTCCCATAATACGCTTCAACTCTTCCGCCATCCCCAATTGAGCTGTTTTATTAGAATCACTTAGACCAGAAAGTTTTTCCTGTTGATTATTCAAGGATGTCGCCACATTAAGGTTGTGGGTAATAATTTTTGCATCCGCATTTAAAACACCATTGTACCAATCAAACATCACCCACTTGGCTGGATCAATTTTGGCGTTAATTGATTGGTAATTGTGCGCACTTATTTTCATCATCATTCTCTACAGATTTTTAATAGGACATTATTATCCACACCCGAAATAGATTCGGAATAATTTGTCCACCAAAGATATAAAACCAAAATTATTTTAAAAAATAATTAACGAAATCAGTTAATTAAATTGCAAAACAAAAATTATCTTATTGGTACATCGATTGCAATCAACAATCTGTCAATCTGAATAATTGATATCCGATATAAAGATTGACACTGCATTAAAAAATACACCCATTATTCAATTAACTATCCAAAGGATAAAATTATGATTATGCCAAAACACATCACTCTATCAATTTATTTCCTACTGGCAATTCTTCTGCTACCAACAACTGCACTGGCTGCACCACCGGCCACGATTGCATCATGCGAAGGGATTCAGGATGCTTATCCTATTCTCGGAAAGAAATGCGCAACTGAATATGCAAAAATCAACCATGCACCAGCCAACCGGAACGAACGAGCCAAAACACTTAAAGCACGAATTGCTGTATTAACTATTTTCAGGAAAGCGTATGTGTGCAATGGAATATGGGGAGCAACAAAATCAGCCCAACAACGATTTATCAGCAGCGAGGAAGGTCACTTGATGGCGGTTGATAATCTGATCAATGCAATGACTATTGCCGGTGACCCCAACGTACCCGACTACGATGATATCGTAAGCAAATTACACAAAGTTTCCATGACAAAACAACAATGCAAATAAACATGCACTTCAACTTCGGAGCCTGTCATCGACAGACTCCGGTTCACAAAAAATTATTGCGAAAAGGCCTCTCCCAAATACACCCAGTTATGCACTTTTCCTGTACCCGCATATTTTTGATAATACTTTTCCCTGACACCCATATTAATTAATCCTCGACGGGTATTAATTTCCTCGGTATTGCTGCCTTCCGCAATTTTTATAAAAGCTTCCAGATACATCCAACTGTAGGGATTTGCACCACTGGCCGAGGAAATTCCTCGTGCGTTGTAGTACCACCAGCCATTCATCTTTCCAAGAATTTTAACGGGGCCATAATTACTATCACGCATTTTTGCAAAATGTGCCGAATGACTATTCATCATGGTGATCCAAAGTGATATGTCACTTTTCTCTATAGCTTTTAAAGTTACGCCCCAACCAATTAACTTGGAAACAACATAGGCATTAGCCAAATTACCACTGGCCCCCACATTATTATCAACAGGATCAGTTTCGCCATTACCTTGCGCACTGCGTGAGCCTGGCACAGTGGCATGACGACCCCGAGTGTATAAAAGTTCATAGCTTGTGGTTTTCCAATCCGCCGCCGAAATATTGCCATTGTGTGTTGATAATGGATCCCACGCTTCAAGACCCTCATTCACAAGCAACTTCACTCTGGGCACAACACCATTAAATCCACCCGATGTTTCATCAATTGCATAAATACCAACATATTCCAGCGTTTTTTTTCCAGGCAAGTTTGTTAACACAGGCCACCATTCACCTGTACCGGGCACAGGATCCAATGTACACACTTTTATTTCCAGGTTACCAAACCATTCTGCCAAATAATTGGCTGCAATAATGCAAGAAACACCACCGCGACTATGCCCAAGCAGCACAACTTTTTTAAATTCTTCCTGAAATTTTTTAATCATCTCATCATCCGATTTGCTCCAACGCAAACAATAATTTCCCGCCGTTGCTTGCAGACAATTATTCCACATGCCGTCATCACCCAAAGGATAAGCGATACTCTCTTTTGTGTAGCCCATTAAATATTGTGGATACCAATTATCTGCCAACAACTCTTCCAAATTTCCCGTTTTAACCAAATGCAAAGTCACGCCCAACATACGGGCCAAACCTGCAATGGTGATAATTTCCAAAGAAGATCCACTTATCGAATCAGTCCAGAATTTGGGAGGCAAACTGCATCGCACCCAGGTATCGGTACTTTCCAGATCAGGATCCTGTTCAATAGACCACAATCTCACAGGAAGTGATTGGCTATCGATTGCATAAGGACCACCGCAACCATTCATAGTGACACTGGATGTTTGAGCGGGATTTGCGTTGGCAATCAGTTTATTTATTTTGCTGGGAATATATCCCGACACTGCATTATAAGAATACATCTCTTCCGGTTTTCGCATCACCAAAGATTGATCCAAATAACAATCCGTGCCTGAATAACATATTGTGAATGTGCTCATTAATTTCTCCAATTGTTAAGCCCGTTAAGGCAATCAAATATCAAGGTTATTAATCATTAAAAATAAAATTTAACTTGCATGGGCATTCACAGAGGGCAAAAGCTGTACCAGCTACGATTCAAAGCATATTCTCACAATACAAAATGAGTCCGCATCGATGGTAATTTAATGAAATACCGTAATAATGCTCTTGACAGTAAATTCAGAAAATAAAATGCGTAGATCATTTAAATAAAATCTGGATCAATTAGTATTTTTATTTTTTAGAA
Source organism: uncultured Cellvibrio sp. (assembly GCA_946481095.1). The sequence continues at coordinate 37,276 of CAMLML010000033.1, read as the reverse complement.
ACGGTCATTTCTGTCCACACGCGATAATCAAACGCCCGAAACACTCCGATACTTACAAGTAGGTCACAGGGTGTGTGCCTACTCATAAGCTTAAGGCTCGATAAATTAATATCAGGTACTTTTTCTATCGGGCTCAATATCCAATCCATCTCTTGCACAACGCGGACTAACGCCAAACTCTTGTTTATATACACGTGAAAAATTTGCGGGGTCACTAAATCCTAATTGATAGGCAATTGTTTGAATATTGACTGCACTGGATGCTATGTGTTTACGCGCCAAATCCAACCTTTGTTGTTTAAGCCAGGCAAACACACCGCATTGATAAACACTTTTGAATGCAATCGCCAAACTATTACGATTAGTGCCTAATTTTCTAGCCAGATCGGTTAGTGTATGATTCTCACCTATATGCTGAAGCAAATAGCTGGCGCAGTTTTCAGCTAACTTAATGTGACGTGAATTTTGTTTTAGTGTTTCTATTTCTTTAACTTTTGAAAAATTATTTTTTAACGAAACTTGATACCGAAGTGATACCAAAAATCTGAAATTAAATTGTTTTTCTAAGATAGGATAATAGAGGTACTCATCAAAATAATTTTTATAAACTATGTCCAGTGAATGTTGATTATGATTTATTAATGCAAAGAAAGGGACGTTAAATTGACTTAGCACAGAATGTTGTCGTGTTACAGTGATTTCAACGCTGGTACAGTCTACGACTATAGCGATTGCCTTTTGTAGTTTGCAAAATCAATCTCCGGTTCTGCAACACTCAACACCTTCCAGCCACAAAATCCACAATATAAAGCCAATTCCTTATGATGGCTTATGTTGTTACCTATATAGACTACATAACTACTCATATTTTGCTCCTGATGGATTTACATTTAGTTAAAAAACTCCTGTTTGAAATATTCATTCCAATGAATTCACACTCAGCTCATGTAATTTTCACCATGTGCTTGAAAACTCAGAAATTAACCTTCTGAATTTAAAATAAGGGAATAGATTTTTAACTATAAGAACAAATTTGGCAGTGACTTATTAACTATATAATTATTGTAAAATCATCAACGACTGCTATCAGCCAGAAGAATTTAATGCCACGCACATCTTTTATTATGTCGTTTGATTTTATAAGAGATCTCTGTACGAATCCATTTTTGTTTTGCCATGCGACCGAGCGATTAATGCGCCAAAATGACTGCCTGATAATCAAAACATCTCATAGATGACAATCTCTGCTATACCTCATATATGAATAAGTCCACACAATTTAGATTTTTAGCACTTACTTTCGTTGCAGGTTGCGGTGCCGCATCTGCTCAGGATTTACTTTCGCTGCCACTGGAAGAATTGTTGCAATTGGAGGTTAATTCACGACAACCCTATAGAGGTGATGTGCCTCTGGAATCGCTTCCACAAACAGTAGAAATTTTAACGGACAGTTTTGTACAGGATTTGGGTATTTCTACTTTTCAGGATGCACTGGATTTTGCTGGTAATGTTGTGCGGCAGAATAGTTTTGGCAACACATGGAACAGTTTTGCCATCCGTGGATTTGCGGGTGACGAAAATTTACCTGGCGGATATTTCGTTAATGGTTTCAGTGCCGGGCGTGGATTCAGTGGCTTGCGCGACACATCCAACATTCAGGAGATTGAAGTATTAAAAGGCGCCGGAGCTGCATTTTATGGCCGTAGTGAGCCAGGCGGCACTATCAATATCGTCACCAAAAAACCAAAGTTTGTAGCAGATGGATACCTGCAAACGTCTATGGCCAGTGAAGATACTTTTCGACTGGAAGGTGATTACACGTCCGCCGCCACAACCAGTCTCGCGCTGCGCATAAATGGCGCTTATGAAGAAGGCGATAGTTTTCGCAACACTATAGAAACCGAAAAGCTTAGCTTGAATCCATCCTTCTTATTGCGATTTTCAGAGCAATCACATTTAACTTATGAAATGGAAATTCTGGATCAGAAACTACCTTTTGATCGCGGCATTGTCGTTGCTGATAATAATTTTACATCCGTTTCAATTAATCGTTTTTATGGTGAGCCAAATGATGGCCCCATAGAAATTGCGGCAATTGGACATCAGTTGACCTATGAGCAGAACCTTGGATCACAATGGAATTTATTAACCGGTTTTGGCTATCGGGATTCTTCTCTTGAAGGTTATTCAACAGAGCCGGAATTATCCGCTAGCCGACAATTATTTTTTACAGATGGCGTAACATTAAATCGCCAGCGCCGCTATCGCGATTTCGATGCTACTGATTTATCTGCACGACTTGAATTAAGTGGTGAATTTCAGCTGGGTGGATTAGTAAATCATTTGCTACTGGGTGTAGATAATTACGATTATGAACTCTCCCAGATCCAAAACATTTGGCGCGTCACTCCTGGTGACACAACTTACTCTGTAAACTTTCAAGCACCCATCTACGGTCAAACCCCTCCGGAATTACAACCATTTTGGAACCGGCAAGAACAACAACGTTCGACAGGTGTATATCTGCAAGATTTGATTGATATTGATGAGGATTGGAAACTGTTGGCAGGATTTCGATACGACCAACTCAGTCGCAATGTTGATAATTTTCTCGGCAATTCTTCAACACATCAATCACACAATAAAACGTCTCCCCGTTTGGGCGTGTTATACGAAGTATCAAAATTTTCTTCTATTTATGTTAATTATTCTGAAGGTTTTCGCCCCAATTCGGGTGCAGATTGGTCAGGAGATGCATTTGATCCCGAGAACAGCCGATCCTATGAAATTGGCGGCCATCTTAGCTCTCGCAATAATACAATTAACAGCTCATTCACATTTTTCCAGGCAAAGAAATCCAATATTTTAACAGCAGATCCCCTACACGCCGGTTATTCATCCACACTAGGTGAAGCAGAAAGCCAAGGAATAGAATTTAATGTTGATGCTGCGTTAAATAACAGCACCCAAGTTTCTTTTGCTTACGCATTCGTTGACGCACAAACATCTAACGATATGACAAATCCGGATTGGGGCGTAGATATACCCAAAGGCAGCCGATTGATTAATATCCCCAGACACAAAGCTATTCTCACATTTCGCAACGACTTGAATATTTTAAAACGCAACAGCAATACAGGTTTTGCAATTATTTATGTAGGAGATCGATTGGGAGAAACCAGAGCACCCGATTACATATTGCCAAGTTACACCAGTGTACGATTATTCAGCGCAATGGATATCACCAATAAATTTCAATTAAATCTGTCTATCGATAATTTATTTAATCAGGAATATTTCGTGAATTCCTATTCTGCTCTCTGGACTCAACCGGGTAATTCGCGGACTATTCGGTTGGGTTTGAGGTATTCGATTTGATTTGTGCAGCTACCTTTCGTTATTTTTTGTGAACTCTTCTTCCACGTTAATACGGATATACTAAATTGATTCTTGTTATTTTTTCCTTTGACTTGTACTTTTTTCGCTGTATGTGATGCTTGTTTTTTTAAAAGAAAAAATATGTGAAAAAAAAGGCGCCTGATGGCGCCTTTTCATTAAATCAACTTACGCTTCGTTACTCGGTTTCCCAATAGTCGCTAAAATCCCGCCATCCACATAAACAATTTGCCCTGTTACAAAGTCACTAGCTTTGGATGCGAGGAAAATAGTGGCACCCTGCAAATCATCCGGGTCGCCCCATTTGGCAGCGGGGGTTCTGTTGATGATGAAATCATTGAACGGATGACCGTCAACACGAATGGGTTCGGTTTGGCTTGTTGCGAAATAGCCGGGGCCAATTCCGTTCACTTGCACATTATATTTGGCCCATTCTGTTGCCATATTTTTGGTGAGCATTTTCAAGCCGCCTTTTGCTGCAGCATAAGCGCCAACAGAATTTCTACCGAGCTCACTCATCATTGAACAAATATTAATAATTTTTCCGCGACGACGTTCTACCATTTTGCGTGCAACTGGACGCGTCATAGTGAACACGCCGGTTAAATCGGTTTTAATCACTTCTTCAAAATCAGCGAGGGGCATATCCAACAACGGAATACGCTTAATGATTCCAGCGTTGTTAACCAAAATATCAATCGGGCCGTGATCTTTTTCGATTTGCTCGACAGCAGCGGCAACCTGATCTTCATCAGTCACATTAAATTTGTAACCGAAGGCTTTAAAACCTTTTGATCGATATTCATTTACGGCTTTATCAATTTTTTCTTGTGATGAATTTCCATTGATAATCAAAATCGCACCGGCGCTGGCAAGACCCGATGCCATTGCCATACCCAAGCCGTGGGTTGCACCGGTCACCAGCGCAACTTTTCCGGTTAAATCAAATAAAGGGTGATTCATAATTTTTTCCAAACTTATTTCAATGTACTGGGTTTGTGGAAATCCATATCGGTGTAATCAAGATTCTCACCTGCCATTCCCCAAATAAAAGTGTAATTGGCTGTGCCCACACCGGAATGCATTGACCATGGTGGAGAAACTACAGCTTGCTCGTTACCCATCCAAATATGACGAGTCTCTTCTGCTGGCCCCATGAAATGGCACACTGCATGATCTTGCGGAATATTAAAATAAAAATAAGCTTCCATTCGACGGCTGTGTGTATGCATTGGCATGGTATTCCAAATGCTGCCCGGTTTTAATTCAGTCATGCCCATTTGCAGTTGGCAAGTGTCGAGAACTGTGTTGATCATCAACTGATAAATATCGCGCTCGTTACAAGTATCGCCTGCGCCCATGTGTAACACTTTGCCATTTTCTTTATCCACTTTTTTGGTTGGATATGAATGATGCGCAGGTGTTGAGTTCAAATAAAACTTGGCAGGATTGCCTGCGTCGTCACTGGAGAAAACGACTTCCTTCGCACCGCGACCAATATAAAGTGCCTCTTTGGTATTAATTTGATAAGTCTGGCCATCAACGACTATCTTGCCATTGCCACCAATATTGATTGCGCCCAATTCACGACGTTGTAGAAAAAATTCTGATTTCAACTGATCATAAGTTTCCAGTTTAACTGCTTGTTTAACTGGCATGACACCGCCCACCATCAGACGCTCGTAATGGGTATAAGTAAATTCAACCTGATCCGCAGTAAAAATTTTCTCAATTAAAAAATGCTTACGTAATTTTTCAGTATCGTAATGTTTGTAATCATCCAAATGGACTGCAAAACGTTCTTCAAGGACTTTCATAATTTAACCTTTTTAACAATCAATAATTTAATGAGACCATTGCACAAAAGTATTTTATTTTTTAAGCATTTTATAAATTTCAACGCCCGCCAAAATAAACGGCGTATTACCTTTGGGATCGTTGGACACAATTCTTTCTGTCATGTAGTAGTTGTAACTACCATCGCGACCAAAACCCAATCCTGCAACCAGACACTGATCATCCATACTGATACGCCCATCTTTATGCAGCGTCACAAATTCATTGATCATGCCTTGATAACTTTTTATCGCGACATCGCGATAAGATTCAGGTAAATAACCTTTGTTAACTGCTTTGGTATAAAAATAAGTGAACATTGCAGTCGCCGTTGATTCGCGATAATTGGCAATGCCATTGGGCTTATTGGTAATTTGCCACCAGGTTTTTGTTTCTGCATCTTGATAGCGAAGCAAATCTGCTGCCAGTTCCGTGGTTATGTCCAGCATGGTTTTTCGCAATTCAGTTTCTGATTCAGGCAAATAATCCAACACATCAACCAATGCCATTGCATACCAACCAATACCGCGAGACCAGAATTGTGGAGCACGGCCAGTTTGCTTATCGGCCCATTCCGCTTTTTTCGATTCATCCCATGCGTGGTAATACAAACCGGTTTTTGGATCACGCAAACGATCACGCGCAATCACAAATTCATGCACCGCTTCTTTAAAACTTTCATGCTGTTGTTTACCCGTTTCATAAGTTGCGGCGTAACGTGCTAAAAATGGCATGCCCATATAAACACCGTCCATCCACAACTGACTGGGATAAGTTATACGATGCCAAAATGCCCCTTCCGTTGTACGCGGGTGAGTTTTTAATCGCTCACGTAAAAAATCTACCGCTTTACGATATTTTTTCTCTCCGGTTCTTTGCTCCAGCAGAATCACCATGTCACCGGGCTTGGTCAAATCAATACTGTATAAATCCGGATCAAATGTATGAATGTGACCATCATCCGCAATATAACTACCGGTTACTGATTCCAACGCATTTCGATACGCGGGGTTAGGCGCAACAGAATCAAGCTCTTGTAGTGCGTGAATTTGCATACCCACTACATCGTATTCAAATTTTCCAGGACGCTTACGATATTCATCCCAGCCTTGATAGTGATATTTCAACGTTTTCCGTTGCAATTCGGAATCAGCCAATCGCTTCGACCAATCAAGCGCAACTTCTGCTGTCAACGGAACTTGTTTGGCATTTTTACTCAGAGTGGATTCAAAACGCACTCTGGGTTCTTTTGTTAAACGTTCTACTTCCTGATCAAGATAAGCTTTGAACTCTGCTTCGGTTTTAATGCCATTAAGTTCATGTTCCCAAACAGCAACAAAATAATATTCCAGTTCAGCACCTTTATCTTTCATGACAGAAACATAAGAGGTCTCATCCTGTGTTTGCTTGGAACGATCATCGCGTCGGAAAATAACTGCCATCCCCAAATGATCATCAACGCCACTCAAACTCTGCTTGCCCCAACTGGCAACATAAGTCCATGCATAACCACTGATATTTTGGTTACCTTCAAAGAGTTTTGTTCCAGGATGTTTTACCAATCCAATTGCCAGATTGGGCAACTGTTTATCTAATTTAATATCCACTTTGACCAAACGACTGGCCGCATTCATGGAAAAGTGCGCAGCTAAATCCGCTTTTTGCTTGTTAACTTGCCATCCGTTGTAGTTGATTTTAAAACTTGAAAACAAATCGCCGTTGTTGGTAATAATCGCCTCACGTGTATCAACTTGTGAAACGAGATCAACACTTTTTCCATTCCAAAAACCAAAACCACCCATGCCGAGAGATTTGCCCACTTTTAATACATCAACACCCCAATCAGCATTTGTGTGATAAGAGTCGTAACCATCCTGACCAACATTTTGCAATACAACGTCATTCACTTTTTTACCGAAAATATCAAAACCATTTCGCCAATCCAGATAAACACGATAAGCCACTTTGTCTGATTCAATACCGGGACCTTCATAGCGAATCCAGTAGGAATGATCTGTATACTGCGGTGGAGGCAACACTCTATCCACATTTTTAAATGTGCCGCCAATATATTCTTTACCTTTCCACTCACCGCCTTCTTTAATAGAAATTTCGGCTTGTGTTTGTTTCTTGAGTGCCGGTTTTTGAATAGAGGAATCAGCAGAAATAGTAAACGATTTAATTTCTGCAGGTGCAAAGTCCGCTGATAACAAAATACCGTCTTTTTTTCCGTCACCATCACGATCAATAACTTGTGAAGGCTGTACTTTTTTATTTGCGGTGATGACCAGATCTTTGATCAATACAGATTGATCATCTATGCCAAGTTCATAAAAAGAGAAATAAACCGGCTCTTGAATTAATGTGAAATTGTTGGCATTGGTAATTTCCGCTGTAGCTAAAACAGAATTACTGACCTTTGCATCAACATCACTTTGGTTTTTTGTTTCCGGGGAACAGGCTGAAATTGCTAACAGACTTATCAACACCGCAGAATATTTCTTTAGAAGTTTCATTTATTCACCATTAAACAATCAATTTCACAAAAACAGAAAAACTGTGATGCCATTTTTGGCATCACAGTTTTTTTAGCAACCCAATTAAAATTTGTAGGTTGCACCCACAAAATAGCTGGCCCCGGCAGAATGATTGCGAACCATTCTGGCAACACCTTCTGTTTCATACTCATGAACAGGCTCATCAAAAATATTGACGCCTTTGAGGGTGAATTTCAGTTGATCGGTAAAATCGTAACTAGCCGATACACCGACGAAATTGGTGTCATCTATTACACGTGTTTGCCAAGCACTCGTACCAGAGACCAAGTTACTGTAGTACTCACCGCGATAAGCGTTGCTGATTCGCGCCTGGAACTTTTCACCCTCCCAGTACAGCGTGAAGTTATATGAGTCTTGAGACACGTTTTCCATTGGGCTCCCATTGTCTCTTTCTGCATCAACATAGGTGTAGTTGGCTTGAACACCAAAACCACGAACCCAGTCTGGGCCTGGCAAAAATGACAATTGTTGTTGCCATGCAAGCTCGGCACCTTCAATCAATGCACCACCACCATTTACTCTTCGGGTTACCTCAAAGTCTGTACCTCGTAAAGTGTCAACTTGACCACCAAGCAGACTGTCTGGCAAGCCAAGCTCCACCCAAGGCACATCTGTCGTTTCCGATGCAGGGAAAGATTCGACATCTTTTCTAAATAGTGTCAGACCAACCAAGGCATCGTCATCGTAATACCACTCTACACCTAAGTCGTAGGCATCCGCACGGAAAGGTTCAATCAGTGGATTACCGTAAGTAACTCTTCCTGGCGTGGTGAAAGTGGAAACTGATCCACCTGGATTCAAATCAGTCAATTCCGGTCTAGCTAATACTTTTGCTGCAGCAGCACGGATAACCAACTCTTCGGTTAAGTTATACACCATATTCAGTGATGGTAGTGTATCGCTGTAGTCATGCTTGACTACCACTGGAGTGGCAACATTATCAAGAATAGTAACACCAGTAGCAGTCAAGTCTGTTTGTGCTTCACGAATCCCCAAATTTCCACGAAAGCGATTACCGAACAGTTCAGTGTCAACACCGACTTGAGCAAAATAGCCAAGAACCTCTTCTTCAACTTCGCGGGTATTACCGGGTTGTGGTGTGTAACCCCAACAACCTGATGCCAAAAACTCACTACGACGACTAAAGTCAGGATAGAAGAATGTTTGTCCGCCAGCAGTTTTTACAAATCCATCATTGGCAGTCACTATAGGCGATATACCGCAGGCATTTCCATCGTTGGCGCCAGCCACGCCATTAACCACAGCAACATCCGCTGCGGTGAAGGTTCTATCGGCACGCAACTCGGTAATATCATATCCATAAGACTTTTGTGTCACGCCCGCTTTGGCGGTAATACCATCGGCAAGATCATACTCGAAATCAATACGAGCCATATCAGAGTCAGACGTTGCATCGTAATCACGGTCACGATATTCAGATAACTCCCAGTTAGCAGGATTGGCTGTATCAAAACTATAAGAAACAACGGGTGATTTCATATTGGTGAAATCCCATGACACCGTATCGCTAGGATCAGCGTATGGAGAAGTAAGCTCTTTGCGAGTATCGTTGCTACTAAAGTGCTCATAAATAACAGTAACTTCACGGTTATCCAACACAGATTCCGTCATACCCACAAATGCCTTCATGCGGAAGTTATCTGAAAACTCATGCGAAAAATCAACTGAAATTTGCGTAAACTCAGACGCCCAATCAGCACGGAAAGCTTCAGAGCGGAAATCGGCATCTTGAATTGTTGCCTGAACCAACGTCATATTCTCGTCCACAGTGTAGTCAAGAACACTCATTTGACGGATGCCGTTTGCGTCATTACGAGCCAAGGATATTGCTTCCATATATGGCTCATCACGAGTAACGTCAATTTTTGAATAGAGGCCATCCACTGATAGCAAGGTTGCATCAGCGATTTGCCATTGGAAACTTGAGGTAACACCCAAACGATCCTGATCGTTCACTTTATCAGCATAACGAGGAAAGCGTGGATGCCAAGAGGACTGAACTAGAGCTAAATCAGCACCACATACTTCGGTGGTACATCTAAATCTATTTGAATTATTCACATTTGTCGCGTTCGTAGTTTGCTGGTTCCAACGACCAGTTTCACCCCCAGTCAATGGAGACTCTTTTTGTGAATAGGCAACTGACGTCAAAAAACCCACTGTATCGTTGTTAAAACTTACTAAGCCTGACACGCGTGGCAACACACTACCAGAGCCATCGTAATAACCCGCCTCGGCATTCGCTACCGCAGTAAAACTATCGTAATCAAAAGGACGACCAGTACGCAGACTCACTGTTGCACCTAATGAACCATCCTCTTGCTCAGCGGAAGTGGTTTTTGCAACATCCAAACGGCTAAACAATTCTGACGCGAATACGTTGAAATCAAATGCACGACTGGTTCTGACGCCATTTGAACCGGCTGCCAAGGATTGGCCTTGTAAACCATTAACCGTCACCATTGAGTAGGCATCCCCCAAACCACGCACGGTAATGGTACGACCTTCACCATCATCTTGTGCAATGGCAACACCCGGAATACGACCAAGCGACTCACTTAAGTTTTGATCAGGAAACTTACCAACATCTTCCGCAAAAATCGAATCGACCATTCCGGTTGATTCGCGTTTTACATTAAGCGCATTTTTCAAACTTTGTGCATAACTGCCAGAAATAATTACCTCTTCTACATCATCGGAATCTTGTGCATAAGCAACAGGAAAAGTCACGAGAGTAATTGCTAAACACAGGGGTTTTATGGTCAATTTTTTCATTTTTTAGTCTCATTAATTTTATTTATTGTTTGATTTTATAATTAACAAAGAGGATGCCATCGCTGGCATCCTCTTTGTTGGTTTTTAACACAAAAAAGCAAACTTAGTACTTGTACTGCACACCCAGATTAAATTGACGACCTGTGGAGTGATAATAAGACAGGCGTTTTTCACTTTCTGAGCCCACCCATTGATCATCCACTTCGTCAGTCAAATTCAATGCCTCAAGAGTAAACTTCAAGTTGTCATTGAATTGATAACCAAATGCAGCATCAACGTTAACAGTTTCATTGGTTCCCTCTTCGACATTACCATCACGACCAATTGGTGTTGTCAGGTAACCACTACGGCTAGCCATGGAAACGCGAGCGTTAAACACATCGTTTTCCCAGTAGATAGTCGCACTGGTTGTTTCGTCAGAGAGATTAACCAATGGTTTGGTCGCCTGAACTTCCCCTGCGGTATTCAAATAATCCAAGTCTGATTCCACATGAGTGTAAGAACCGATGAAACCAAAGTTGCTCCAGAATCCAGGCAGGAAAGTGAATGGTTGTTGATAGCTCAATTCATAACCATCCAAGTCACCGCCAGGACCATTCGCAGGAACAGAGAAGTCCCATGCAATGTTTTCGTTACAGTTTGGACCGTACCCACCCAATGCAGCTCCTTGGGTTGTACACGCATTAACTGCGGCTTCTGTTGGCAGATCTGTCTCTGAATAGATGACTGAAGATCTTAATGTTTGCACATGACTTTCAATCTCTTTCTTGAACAATGTCAAAGAAACCAAACCACCTTCGGAGAAATACCACTCCACGCCAAGGTCATAGCTTTTTGCCTTGGTTGGCTCCAGATAAGGGTTGGCACCTGTCACTGAACGATTGGTACCTGCAACGCTGACGTTAACAGCAGGAACTATCTGCCCAAGACCAGCTCTCGAAATACCTTCAGAATAAGCTGCACGAACCATTACATCTTCAATAGGTTCAATGTGGATATTGAGTGCAGGTAGAGTATCGGAGTAATCATGCTCAACAGTGACATACGAACGGCTTGCAGAAGTACCGTTCAACCAACCACTGCTGGTTTGGTCAGTATCAAATTGACGCACACCTATATCACCGCCCACTGGCATTGAACCAATCTCGAAATTGAAGTTCACTTGCGCAAAGAAACCGGCAGTTTCCTCACCAACCTCATAAGTGCTGCCATAGTTGGGAACCAATGCCAGATCAAACAAGTTGTAGGAATCCATAATTAATCCGCGATTAGGAATTAACCATGGAGTGCCATCACCTAAACCTGAATCGTATGTGGTAATAAAGTCAGGGTTTGACTGGATATCAACACCGTTAGCACCTTCTGAAGCATAGGCAAATTGGTCTGTGTTGAATGAAAAATCTTTCATATCAGCACCAACTTTAAACGTGATGTTGTCGTTCAGGTCAAACTCGACATTCAAGCTTATTGAATCGTTTTCGTTCACAGTAGTTTGTGGACGTTGACGAACACCGGTAGCTGTCCAGGATGCTTTCTGATACGCACCTGGTCCGAAAGTTAAATCGGCATTGTCATAACCCGTGTAGTCAAAGGTAAAGGCCTGGTTACCTGCTTGCATCAACAAGGTATTCTGAATTGGGTTGTCATATTCAGACTTGGTAGTCCCCACCATTGCATTCAAACGTAATTGCTCGGTAAATTCTTGTTTAAGAGTCAAGGTTGTTTGCGAAAAATCCGTTGTCATTTCGTCATAACGGTTTTCTGACAGCAAACGCACACCTGTCATCTCCGCATAAACCAAAGTATCACCTCGCTTCACATAATCTGTGATGGACGCGGCAGAGTTTGTTCCTGGGTTCAATGAGGCCTGTAAGAAAATTTCCTGACGAGTAGCATCAAACTGTGCATACAAGTGATCCAAACTTAATTCTGTAGTATCAGTTGGGCGCCACTGCAAAGAAAGACTCGCACCTACACGCTCCATTTCATGCTGATAGGAGTCATAACGCGGGATACGTGGCAAGAATGCGCGACCAGTGACAACACAGGCTGTAGCAGGGTTGTTATCAACATCCTGACACCATCCATTGACTGTTTCAAAATCAGTCAGCGTGGTAGGTTGGGTTACATAACCTGCTGTTCCACCTGTACGGGAAGTCTGCCCATTAATGTTGCCAACCTGGTTAGCAGCGGCAGCACTCCATCGAACAGTACTGGAACCCTCATCCTGTACGTTTCTTTCAGACAAAGACAATGAAAGCAAAGCACCAAAAGTTTCGTCAGCAAAGGTATTGCTGATCAGGAATGACGCACCCGGATCGTTTTCTTCTGAAAGATCGTTGTAGCCAAGAGAACCTGCAGCTGTCATCACAAAACCATCATAATCAAATGGCTGTGCCGCTTTCAGATCTACTGTAGCGCCCAATGAACCCTCTTGAACTTCAGCCGAGTTTGTCTTGCGAACAATTAATGAACTGAATAGATCAGAAGAGAAGGTGTTAAAGTCGAAGCCACGACCACGGTTGTTACCACCGACAGCGTCTGTACCACCAGTGGTAGAAATAGTCTCCATCCCATTCAATCGAACGGTCGTAAAAGTTGGACCCAAACCACGCACAGTAATCTGACGCCCTTCACCACCTGAACGCGAAATGGCGACACCCGGTATGCGCTGTAAAGACTCAGCCAGGTTGTTGTCAGGAAATTCGGCAATATCCGATGCAACAATGGCGTCAACAAAACCGGATTGGTTTTTCTTGATATTCACTGCGTTAGCCAAACTTTCACGGAAACTTCCCGTGACAATTACTTCTTCAACGCTTTCTTCTTGCGTATCTTGCGCATACACAGTGAAAGGCAATGCTGCAACAGACATAGCTAACACCAGTGGCTTGATAGTAAATTTCTTCATAACAACTCCCCATAATTATTTTGTTAAACGTTGGTTCTAACAAAGCCCGCATTCCAGTGTAATACCGAAACACAGTTTACAAAACTACGAACAAACTCAAGGCCCGCAATAATTGCAAATCATTACAGAACAAATTATTAAATCAATTTGCTCACACGAACAATACAACAAACATATCACACACTAAAAGCTGTACCTTCGATCATTACATTTTCTGACGTAAAACCCCGCAATTCTTCAAGCACACCAATTTCTTTTACAGATTTAAAACTACAGTTGTGCATTTTTAAATTTTCAATTGGTGAGCGGGCATAACCTCTTACTTGAAAAACTTTCAGTGCTTTGTCACAAGATAAGTCGCGAATTTCTACATTGCGAACTGTTGGCGTAAATTTCCCTGAATCACCTTCCTCATAGTGAAAGTCGATCACTATAGCGGTTTTTACCTCACCTATTTTGATGTCGCGAATAAAGAAATTTTCAATTATTCCACCGCGTATTGAATTAGTTTTTATGCGAATGCCACGCTCAAGTTCCGGGCTACTCATTACACAATGTTCAACAAATACATTGCGCACGCCACCGGAAATTTCACTGCCTATGACCACACCGCCATGACCATTACGCATTTGACAATGGCTGATTACGATATTTTCGGAAGGAATATTGATACGACGACCATCAGCATTACGACCAGATTTAATTGCAATACAGTCATCACCTGTATCAAACAAACAATTTTTGATCACAACATCTTTGCAAGATTCAGGATCGCAACCATCTGAATTTGGGCCATGACTTGATAACGTTACTCCATCTATTGTGACGTTCTCACACAACACCGGATTCAATAACCAGAAAGGTGCATTGGTAATAGTTACGCCCTCAATCAACACATTTGTACATTTATAAGGCTGAACAAATGTTGGGCGCAAATAAGAGCCTTCTGCATAAACACGCTCGGCAACAGGCAAATTATTTTCCATGTCCTGCATTAATTTTGTACGTGCAGCCGCCTGAGTGGGAACACCGGGGATACCCCAATCAACACTGCTGAAATTGCTCCCTTTCCATGGCCACCAGGTCGTTTTATTAGCCTGCCCATCGAGTGTGCCCTTACCTGTAATTGCTATGTTGGTTTGCCCATAGGCATAAACGAGAGGGGAGTAACCCATAATCTCCATACCCTCCCATCGGGTATGAACGGCAGGAAGATAAGCTTTGGGGTCAGTCAGAAAGGCAATTGTTGAGCCATCATCAATATGCAAATTCACATTGGACAGCAAATGAACCGGACCAGATAGATAACGGCCACCAGCCACTACCACCTTTCCTCCACCGGACTTATGGCAATCCGATATAGCTGCAGATATGGCAGCCGTGTTGTCCTGACTACTGGTCAGTGCACCATACTTGCGAATGTCAAAAACTCTATCCGGGAATTTTGGTGGGATCACACGCTTGCGAATTTCATCCGCCTGGGACCAGTCCGCCATAGACTTGCTTGTTACGCAGGCCGACAACCCGGTTAATAAGGGCAGCCCAACTAAACTGCTGACACTTCGCGCAACGAAGATGCGCCGACCCATATGAGCAACTGATGCTGATTGTCTATCATTTATCAATTGTTTATTCCTGATTTTTTCTGATAGGCACAGTAGATTTCGATCATTAGCCTCTACTGGTTAGACCGAGTCTAGGTTATATAACAAAATTATCAACTTGGGCCGTTAAATATACTTAATTTGAAAAGTGTTTATAAAAGATGATCATCCTCATAATAAACAAAAACAAATCCTGCTGTCACCCCAATTATTTTCTTCGATTTAGATCAATAAGTTCTTAAAACAAACTCATATCCGCATTATTTTTTGTTTTTTTTAAATGAATACGATTACAAACGATTAATTTATAGTTTTGTATACGTATACAACAAAAAATCAATAAATATATTTAATACAAATAAAAATGATGACTTTAGAATTAATTTAATAAAAAAATGTAGAAATTTAGGATGTTTTAATTTTATGAATGCAAATAAAAGTCTTTCTGGGATGTAAATTTTCGACATAAAAATGTAACCGGTTACCGCAATATTTCACGCTCCGACAACCTATTGTTAATCAATTTTTCAGCCTGTAGATTTGATCCCGGTATTGACCGAATACCATTGCCGATTTTTAGGGCGCCTTAGTAGGCGCCCATTTTTTTAGCCTGAAAAAAAATCGGCTAAATACTGAAATCGGCATAAACTGGATATACCGATCTACCACATAGAGAGAACTAGCGTGAGCAGTATTATTGTTTTACATGACAACGATAACGTTGGCATATGCAAAGTCGCCTTACCCGCTGGCGTTCTTTTTCCTGAAAAAGATGTCACCCTGCTAGCCGATATCCCCGCCATGCATAAAGTCGCTATCCGGAACATAGAATCCGGCGAAGCTATTATGAAATATGGACAAACCATTGGTTTTGCGAATCAACCTATCAAAGCCGGTGAGCATGTGCACGTCCACAACTGTGTAATGGGAGAACTCGAAAAGGATTATGGCTTTTGTAAGGAAGCCAAACCGACTGCTTTCATTCCTGAAGCCAAACGCGCGACGTTTGAAGGATACAAACGCATTAATGGAAAGACAGGTACACGAAACTATCTGGGTATTTTGACCACAGTGAATTGTTCGGCAACTGTTGCCAAGGCAATTGCCCAACACTTTACGTTTTCCGGCGAACTGAATCAGTACCCCAATATAGATGGCGTAGTGGCCATGACGCACGATAGCGGATGCGGTATGCGTTCGGATGGTGAAGGTTATGAAACCCTGCGCCGTACCTTTAATGGTTATGCCCGTCACCCCAATTTTGGCGGTGTGATGATGGTTGGTCTCGGCTGTGAAACCATGCAAATCAAGCGTGTGATGGAAGAATGCGGTTTGGCAGACTCCAAAACTTTTACCGCTTTCACTATTCAGGATGTGGGAGGCACACGTCTGGCAATAGAAAAAGGCATTGAACAACTGCG
This sequence comes from uncultured Cellvibrio sp., assembly GCA_946481095.1. Next base: position 20,754 of record CAMLML010000033.1, on the reverse strand, counting down.
CAGCATGTTGCCACTGGTCAACCAATGCCAGCGCGAAACCGTTTCTGCCAGTGAGCTGATTATTGGTCTGCAGTGCGGTGGTTCCGATGCTCTTTCCGGTGTAACAGCAAATCCTGCCCTGGGTATTGCGGGCGATATATTAGTCCGCCACGGTGGTACTGTTATTCTTTCGGAAACTCCGGAAATTTTTGGTGCCGAGCATTTGTTAACACGTCGGGCTGAATCGCCGGAAATTGCCAAAAAATTATTGGATCGTATCGACTGGTGGCAAGACTACACCGCACGCAATGATTTTGAATTAAATAACAATCCATCTCCTGGCAACAAAGCTGGCGGATTGACCACAATTATCGAAAAATCCCTGGGAGCACAAGCAAAAAGTGGCTCTACAAACCTTACTGATGTCTTCCTCTATGCAGAAGACATTACCCGAAAAGGTTTTGTGTTTATGGATAGCCCCGGTTATGACCCGGTTTCAGCCACCGGGCAAGTTGCATCAGGCGCGCAGATCTTATGTTTCACCACGGGTCGCGGCTCTGCGTTTGGTTGTAAACCGGCACCCAGCATCAAACTCGCCACCAACAGTAAAATTTACGCTCATATGCAGGATGATATGGATTTGAATTGCGGCAAGGTTATTGATGGTGAATTAACTCTGGAAGAATCCGGACAGGAAATATTCGAAGAAATCCTTGCTGTTGCATCTGGCAAAAGAACGAAAAGTGAATTGCTGGGCTATGGCGATAATGAATTTATCCCCTGGAAAATTGGCGCTGTCGTTTAAATCAATATTTGAGATTAACCACCAGAGTTGATCCTTCATAAAACTCCGGTTATCGGACTGTCAGGACAATTTGAATCCTTGCGCTATATTCAAATTGTCCATCTGTATACCAACGGCAATTCTTAGTCTCATTGTTATCGATGGGTATTCACTTAACCAGTGCAAGCGAAGAGAAGAATTCAATGAAAATTGTCATCCCCAAAGAAAGACGTATACATGAACGACGCGTTGCTGCCACGCCCGATACAGTTAAAAAATTTATCGCGTTGGGTTTTGAAGTAACAGTCGAAGAATCTGCCGGCGTCGCCAGCCGCTTTTCCGATGCAGAATATATTGCAGCAGGCGCAAAAATCTCCGCTGATACAGCCGGAATTCTAGGCAGTGCCGATATTATTTTAAAAGTACAACGTCCGCTGCTTTCCGGTGAAGCTGATATAGATGAGTTGGCACTGATGAAACGCGGTTCTATTTTATTGGGAATGCTCTCACCTTACGCAGATCCAAAAGCGGTTTCACTTTATGCACAGGCAGGAATTACTGCGCTGACACTCGAATTTGTCCCGCGTATTACCCGTGCGCAGTCAATGGATGTTTTAAGTTCGCAATCCAACCTTGCCGGCTATCGTGCTGTTATCGAGGCAATCAATATTTATGATCGCGTTATGCCAATGATGATGACAGCAGCCGGAACTGTTGCACCTGCACGAGTCATGGTATTGGGTGCAGGTGTTGCGGGTTTGCAAGCGATTGCAACCGCAAAACGTCTGGGTGCGATTGTGTCAGCAACCGATGTGCGCGCTGCATCAAAGGAACAGGTGGAAAGTCTCGGCGGAAAATTTGTCATGGTGGAAAGTGATGAAGTGAAAAACGCTGAAACTGCTGGTGGTTACGCCAAAGAAATGAGTGATGACTACAAACGTCGTCAAGCAGAATTGGTTGCTGAAACCTTAAAGAAACAGGATATCGCTATTTGCACAGCATTAATTCCAGGACGCAAAGCACCCACATTGATTAATGATGAAATGGTGTATTCCATGCGCCCGGGTTCAGTGATTGTTGATCTCGCCGCAGAACAAGGTGGCAACTGCACCCTGACGAAACCCGGTGAAATTGTTGAAGTAAATGGCGTTTCAATTATTGGATTACTTAACATCCCCAGTCGTTTGTCCGCTGATGCCAGTGCACTTTATGCAAAAAATGTGTTGAATTTTATTTCCCCCATGATCAGCGCCGAAAAACAATTTTCAGTGAATTGGCAAGACGACATAATTGCTGCCACAGTATTAACACGTGACGGTGAAATTGTTCATCCCAATTTTTCATCAACAGCTAAACCTGCAACAGCAGCTTGAGAGGAAAAATAAAATGGAAGCGAATTTTGTTTCACAATTATCAATTTTTGTATTGGCAATATTTGTTGGTTATTACGTGGTTTGGAGTGTGACACCCGCATTGCACACACCGCTGATGGCGGTTACCAATGCAATTTCCAGCGTTATTATTGTCGGCGCCATTATTGCGGTTGGGCCTGCCGATACCAGCCTGTCAAAAATACTGGGCTTTTGCGCCATGGTGTTGGCTGCCATTAATATTTTTGGCGGCTTTACTGTTACTCAACGCATGCTTGCCATGTACAAAAAGAAAAAATAATTTGGAGCAGTTATGACATCATTCAGTGAAAGTTTAACTTCATTCGCTTATCTCGTAGCCGCTGTTTTATTTATTCTGGCGCTGCGCGGATTATCCTCCCCTGAATCTTCACGCCGTGGAAATTTCCTCGGTATTTTGGGGATGGCAATTGCAATAACCACAACTGTGTTAAGTCCCGGGGTATTCTCTTACGGGTGGATTTTATCCGCACTTGCGATAGGTGCTGTAATCGGGATTTTTATCGCACGCAAAATTGCCATGACCGCAATGCCGCAATTGGTCGCCGCATTTCATAGTTTGGTGGGTATGGCGGCAGTATTGGTAGCAGGTGCCGCATTCAGCAATCCTGCAGCATTTAATATTGTGAGTTCATCCGGTGACATTTATATTGCGAGCCGAATTGAAATGGGATTAGGCGTGGTGATAGGCGCTATTACTTTTTCGGGCTCTGTGATTGCGTTTACCAAATTGCAGGGCTTGGTTTCCGGAAAGCCGATTCAATTTGCAGGTCAACATTTTATCAATGCATTAATCGGTTTATTCATTATCGGATTGATTGTGTATTTTTGTTTTGATCAATCACCCTGGATCTTTTGGGGAATGACCGCACTCGCGTTTGTGATTGGCATTTTGTTAATTATTCCTATCGGTGGTGCTGACATGCCCGTGGTTGTTTCCATGCTGAATTCCTATTCAGGTTGGGCTGCTGCCGGTATTGGTTTTACCTTGCATAACGATGCATTAATTGTCACCGGCGCCTTGGTGGGATCATCAGGTGCGATTCTGTCTTACATTATGTGTAAAGGTATGAATCGTTCATTCTTTAATGTCATTCTCGGCGGATTTGGTGCTGACACATCAGCAACCAATAACGCTGCCGTTGAAGACAGACCTGTTAAACGCGGCAGTGCCGAAGACGCTGCATTTATTATGAAAAATGCAGGTTCAGTGATTATAGTTCCGGGATACGGAATGGCCGTTGCACAAGCACAACATGCTTTGCGCGAAATGGCAGACACCTTGAAACATGCTGGTGTGAAAGTCAGTTACGCAATTCATCCCGTTGCGGGTCGCATGCCGGGGCACATGAATGTGTTACTGGCAGAAGCCAATGTTCCTTATGATGATGTGTATGAACTGGAAGATATCAACAATGAATTTCAAACAGCTGATGTTGCCTTTGTAATTGGTGCTAATGACGTTACCAATCCTGCCGCAAAAACAAATCCACAAAGTCCTATTTTTGGTATGCCCATTTTGGAAGTGGAAAAAGCACGTACAGTTTTATTTGTTAAACGCTCAATGGCCTCGGGTTATTCCGGTGTTGAAAATGAATTGTTTTATCGCGATAACACCATGATGTTGTTTGGTGATGCGAAAAAAATGGTTGAAACTATTGTTAAAAATATTGAGTGAATTGACCCCTCCTAACCTCCCCCGGGAGAAACTATATCCCACCCGTGGCAGGGGAGATTCAGGCGGGGTCTTTTGTTTATGTAATTAATGGAGTTGCCCGATGAAAATAGAACATTTTGCAGTGAATGTTGCCGATCCAATCGCAATGGCAGCCTGGTATGTCACTCATATGGGTTTGAAAGTTGTGCGCAAACAGGAAGGTGGAGCCAATACACATTTTCTCGCTGATGATTCAGGTGATGTGATGCTGGAAATTTATAACAACCCACCGGATCAAGTTCCTGATTACGCCAATATGAATCCTTTGCTATTGCACCTTGCATTTGTTTGCGAAAATCCGGTTCAAAAACGCGCAGAGTTGGAAACAGCAGGTGCCAGTTTTGCTGAAGAAGTGCATATAAAAGATGGATCGCATCTGGTGATGATGCGCGACCCATGGGGATTGGCGATTCAATTGTGCAAGCGCGGAAATAAAATGCTGCGCTGCCAGACCCCCTCCTAACCTCCCCCTTGCCAGGGGAGGGTTAGGGTGGGATCTTTTTGATTTAAATTTTATACGGGCCTATGCGCCAAGTTCTTTATCAAAAATAGATTTATCAATAATGGCACCGCGATGGCGAATGATAATTCCCGCGCAGCGAATACCTTGTCTGGCAGAATCTTCCAATGATTTATTCATCAGTCGTCCTGCCAGATAACCGGCGTTAAAGGTATCACCTGCACCGGTAGTATCAACAACACCTTTAACGGGTGGAACCGGTATACGAATTTCTGCATCGGGCGTAATAATGATGGCATCGTCAGCACCGCGTTTTAAAACCAGTTCGCGCAATTTGAATTGAGCGTAACGTTGTTTGCAGCCTGCCACCGAGTCATCGCCCCAAAGCAATTGTTCGTCATCCAGAGTGAGCAGTGCAATATCAGTGTATTGCATGATGGACATCATGGCTTTTTGTGCTTCGGTTTTATCTTGCCACAAACGCGGGCGATAATTACTGTCGAATGCAATGGTAACGCCCTGCGCGCGTAATTTTTGCAAGGACTGAAATAAAAATTCACGGGATTTTTCACCAATAATGGCGAGGGTAATGCCACTTAAATAAATGCAGTCACATTGCATAAGTTTTTGGCAGAGCTGATCTGCAGATTCTTGTGAATTAAATAATTCACGTGCGGGTGCTTCTTTTCGCCAGTAGAAAAATTCGCGTTCACCATCAGGCGTGTTGCGAATAATGTATAAACCGGGTGAGCGACCCGGTAATTGTTTGATCATGCCAGTGCCAATATTTTCATTGGCAATACGTTGCATGATTTGTTGGCTGTAAGGGTCTTGTCCCAACTGGGTGACATAATCTGTTTGCAAACCCAAACGTGCCATATACACGGAAGTGTTGTAGGTATCGCCTGCAAAAGATAAGGCCATGATTTCACGACCGTTGTTCTCGGCTGTCGGAAATGGAGAAAGCTCTACCATGACTTCGCCAATTGCTGCTATGTGTGCCATATGAATATCCACAAAATATTGAATGAAATATTGTTATAGAAATGAAAACTGCACAACTATACCATTAACCACTAGTTATGTCGCCATTGGAATTTTATCGTTAAAAAAATAAGACGCAATAAATAGTATTTTTTATTTCACTTTGTTGCATAATTATTTTTAATTTTTTATAAGTTGTTATTAATTAAATTGGATTAGTAGAATGAATCGCTTAAATAAATCGCTGTTATCAAACAATTCCTCTTTAGCAAAAGCACAGGATATTCTTTTACCGCAATATCCGCGTGACCAATTGGTTCCCGGTATTGTGCATCTGGGTATTGGCGCTTTCCATCGTGCGCATCAAGCTTTTTATACTGAAGCGGTGCTCAATAAATTCGGTGGTGACTGGGGAATTATTGGCAGCAGTTTGCGTTCGGCGAATGTGCGCGACCAATTGGTGCCGCAGGATTGTTTATACACATTGGTAGAACGCTCCAGCGAAGGTGAAAAACTGCAAATTATTGGTGCAGTTGTCGATACCTTGGTTGGCCCGGAAAATCCAGCGGCATTAATCGCCAGCATGGTTCAACCTTCAATCAAAATCATTTCATTGACCGTGACTGAAAAAGGTTATTGCCATGATCCAGCCACTGGCAATTTGAATCCAAACCATCCTGACATCCAACATGATTTACAGAATCTTGATAAACCTGTTTCAGCCATTGGCTATTTGATCGCAGCACTCAAAAAACGTTATGAACAAAAACAAAAAGGATTCACTGTTTTAAGTTGCGATAACCTTCCCAATAATGGTGAAGTCCTGGAAAAAGTGATATTGCAATTTGCACAAAAAATTTCTGCCGATTTTGCACAATGGATTAAACAAAACGCCACCTTCCCCTGCACTATGATCGACCGTATTGTGCCGGCCACTACGGATGATGATCGCCGTGAAATAGAATCACGATTGGGCGTACGCGATGAAGCTATGGTGGTTTGTGAACCCTTCACACAATGGGTAATCGAAGACAAATTTGCAGACGGACGCCCGCAATGGGAAAAAGTGGGCGTACTGTTGGTTAAAGATGTACGCCTGTTTGAAAAAATTAAACTGCGCTTATTAAATGGCGCTCATTCAACCATGGCTTATTGCGGTTATTTATCAGGGCTTCAATACATCAGTGAAGTGATGGAACAACCTGCTTTTGTCAATCTCATCAAAACCTACATGGCGCGTGAAGCGGGCGAAACTATTTTTGCGCCGGACGGTTTTGATATTGAAGCTTACAAACAACAATTGCGCGACCGTTTTTCCAATAAATCCTTGAAGCATCGCACCTGGCAAATTGCAATGGATGGTTCACAAAAATTACCGCAACGCTTATTGGAAACCCTTCGTGAACAACTCAGCGGTAATGGACATATTGATATTTTATGCTTGGGGATTGCCGCCTGGATTCGTTATGTTTCCGGCGTTGACGAAAAAGGCGCACCCATTGAAGTATCCGATCCATTAGCAAAAGAATTACGCGCAGCCTGCGATGCCAATCAGGGAAATCCTGCTGGCATGGTGAAAGCCGTAGTCGCTATACAAAAAGTTTTCGGTAACGACCTGATCAATGAATCACGTTTTATTGAAACGACTAGCAAGTGGCTTGAAAGCTTCTACACTAAAGGCGTACTCAATACCGTCAAAGAGTCTTTTGGCAGCTAAACAATAAAATGATTTTCCTGTCGAAAACAGATAACGTCTGTTTTCGACAGTTCTGGTTAATCAAATAGCGGCCTATTGAATAACGACATGACGAATCATCACATGAGAAATATTCTATGCCCGCCAAACGTCTTTTTATTTTATTGTTAATGTTTGCGTCATTTTCAATAACAGGCTGCCTTCACCAAAGCCAATCCACTGTTGACCTGGTTGTCAGCAAAACTATTCAGCCGAAAAAAAACACCTTCAACACCATTCAGGCAGCAATCGATGCAATCCCTGATAATTCAGAAAAATCCTATCGGATTTTTATTCGTTCCGGACAATATTACGAAAAACTGACACTCACCAAATCCAATGTGCAATTGATTGGTGCCAACAAAAATAACACCCGTATTTATTATGATGCTTATGCAGGCCAAACTTATGCTGAAGGAAAAACCTGGGGCACGCCGGGATCAGCAACCCTGACGATTAAAGCAACTGATATCAGAATCGAGAAAATCACTATAGAAAATACTTTCGATTTTTTAACTAACGATGCGTTGGCCAATGAAGATCCAAAACGCATTGCCAATTCACAGGCTGTAGCATTATTTCTGGATGTTCCCAGCGATAAAGTTTTGGTGCGTGATGTGAATTTGTTGGGATATCAGGACACACTATTCGTTAACAGTGGCCGCAGCTGGTTTGATAAAACTTTTATTGCAGGCAATGTGGATTTTATTTTCGGTAACGGCAATGCGCTGTTCACCGACTCCGAAATTAAAACACTCACTCGCGGCAAATTGAATTTTCCGCACGGCTATCTGGTTGCACCTTCAACACAAATCTCACAAGAGTATGGATTAACTTTTATCAATTGCCGTTTAACCCGCGATTCATCTGTTCCCGATAATTCGGTTCCACTTGGACGCCCCTGGCATCCCACCACCCAATTTGCTGATGGCCGTTACGCGGATCCTAATGCAATCGGCAAAGCCGTCTTCATTCATAATTGGATGGACAAACACATCACCGCCGATGGCTGGTATTCCATGAATGGTACTGCAAGGGACGGCAGCAAAACTCCATTTTATCCCGAGGATGCCCGATTCTTTGAATACAAAAGCAACGGCCCCGGCGCACAAATTAATTACAAACGTCGTCAATTAAATAGCGATGAAATTAAAAAATATTCACAAGAAAAAATTCTGGGCGATTGGGATGCTGAATGATTTTTGATTTAAAAATAGATTAAAAGAGTTTCGCACCGATCAACATTAATCGTCATTCCTGCGAAAGCAGGGATGACGAAGTGAAATTAAACAAAAATGGATTCGTGCAAAGGTCTCATTAAAAGAGTTTCGCACGAATAGCGGGTTTATCAATCAGACTCCCAACGCCGAAATAAGATGCTGGCATTGACTCCACCAAATCCGAATCCATTAGACATAGCGTAATTAATTGGTATGAAGCGCGCGTTCGGACCAACCAAATCCAGACCCTGAGCCAAGCCATCCGGATTAACAAGATTGAGTGTGGGCGGCACAATTTGGTCACGTAACGCCAGCACAGTGAATATCGCTTCTATTCCTCCGGCCGCGCCGAGCAAATGCCCGGTACTGGATTTGGTCGCGCTGATGGCAACACCGGAGTTCGCACCAAATAACGAGCGAATCGCGGCTAATTCAGCGCGGTCGCCGACAGGTGTTGAGGTGGCGTGAGCATTGATATGCTGCACTTCAGCGGGAGAAATTTGCGCTTGCCGAAGTGCTTGCTGCATAGCTCGCCGCGCGCCACCGCCATCTTCAGGGCCAGCTGTCAGGTGATAGGCATCTGCACTGGTGCCATAACCCACGAGTTCTGCCAAAGGTTTGGCTCCGCGCGCCAGAGCGTGCTCAAGTGATTCGATCACCAACAGGCCTGCACCCTCAGCCATCACAAAACCGTCGCGCGCCTGATCAAAGGGGCGGGAGGCCTTTTCCGGTTGATCGTTAAACCCGGTGGATAATGCGCGCGCGGCGGCAAAACAGCCGAGTGTTGTGCGATGAATAGCGGCCTCGGTGCCACCACAGATGGCAATATCCGCTTCGCCTGAACGAATCAGTCGCGCCGCATCCCCAATCGCTTGTACACCGGCGGCACAAGCGGTTACCGGTGCACCAATAGGCCCTTTAAAACCATGGGCGATTGAGATATTTCCAGCGGCCATATTTGCCAGAAACGAGGGCGCAGTAAATGGTGATAAACGTCGCGGGCCGCGTTCATCGGTAGTGCGCACCGCATCGGCTATGGCGCCAAAGCCACCGACACCCGAGGCGATAATAGTGGCGGTTCGCTGCTGTTGCATTTCGTCCTGCGGATTCCAACCCGCCTGGGCGAGCGCCTCCTGCGCGGCAACCAGCGCAAACTCGATAAAGCGATCCATTTTTTTGCGTTCTTTGGTCGCGATTACCCGCTCAGGGTCATAACCTGCGATTGGGTCAAGATCCATCCCTGGTACTTGTCCGCCAACCGCCGTGCCTGTGCCTTCCATCAGTTCGGCAGGCAGAAGACGAATACCTGAGTCGCCACGCAATAAACGCGACCAAACCACCCCCGTACCGCAGCCCAAAGGCCCGACAATACCAGTGCCTGTTACCACTATTCGAACCGGATATTCCCCTGCTGTATTCATAACAAACTCCTGAAAAGAGAGACTCAACCCAAGCCAAATGTTTTACGTAAACTTGCATCCACAGGACCTGCTGGCATAAACCGTCGTAACTTACTCAACAAGGATGCCTGGCCTGAGGGTGTGCGACGCATACGCCAGGCGCCGAGTGCAGCATCAACAATGGTATTGGCGACATCGTCAGGCTCGGGCGCCCCTTTTACCTGATGGACCACTGCTTGTGTAGAACGGTTGCGCTCAGAGTCGTAATCCACAATTAAACCAGCCGCTTGAGGCGCGTTAATATCCAGATTGGTTTTGGTAAAAGACGGCTCAACCAGTGTCACGCGAATACCGAATTGGCGAACCTCATGATCCAGTGTCTCTGAAAGTCCCTCGACCGCATGTTTAGTCGCTGAGTAAATCCCCATGTAAGGTGCAGGAAGAAAACCGAGCACCGAACTGATGTTGATAATTCTCCCTGCACGCTGTGCCCTCATGTGCGGTAGCACCGCTTGGGCAGTACGCAAAATACTGAAAACATTGGTATCGAACAGTGACGCTGCCTCGGCAATCGAAGTCTCTTCAACCGCACCAATCATGGTTCCACCGGCATTATTAACCAGCACATCAATCCGTTTGGCACGCTCAATTACTAACCCAACACCGTGCTGTACAGATTCATCATCAGTGACATCCATTTCAATCATCTCGACGCCAGAAATTGGCAATACTTTTTTCAAGTTGCGCACGCTGCCAAACACTCTGCAGCCCTGGAGCACAAACTTTTCCGCCGTAGCGCGGCCAATACCTGACGAAACACCAGTCACGAATACAACAATTAACTTCGACATAAACATTCCTCCGAAAAATAGATAAACATGTGCAGATCAGCGACCAGCGGCGGGGCTGATCCTGAACCAGATGGCATACATCGCGGGCAAAAACATCAAGGTCAGCAGCGTACCCGCCAGGGTGCCGCCGATCAGGGTGTAGGCCAGAGTTCCCCAAAACACCGAATGAGTGAGCGGGATAAAAGCGAGGATCGCTGCCAGTGCAGTCAGAATCACCGGGCGAGCACGCTGCACCGTTGCTTCCACGACAGACGCAAATGAATCCAACCCGGCGTTTTTGTTGTGTTCAATTTGCCCGATCAATATGAGTGTGTTGCGCATCAGGATGCCTGACAGGGCAATCAAGCCTACCAATGCGTTGATACCGAATGGCTGCTGGAATAACAGCAATATGGGTACAACCCCAATCAACCCCAACGGACTGGTGAGAAACACCATCACCATGGCGGCGATGGAACGCACCTGAAAAATAATAATCAGCAGGGTCACCGCCAACATAATGGGAAAGATAGGCAGCATAGCGACAGTCGCCTTACCCGATTCTTCAATCGACCCGGCTTCATCAATGCGATAACCCGCTGGCAGTTTTTCAATCAGTGGTTGCAGCTGCCGGGTGATGGCTGCCGACACATCCGGCGGCTGCAAGCCTTCGGCAATATCGCCGCGAACAGTGATGGTGGGCACCCGGTCGCGGCGACGCATAATCGGCTCTTCCATTCGCACCTCAACAGCGCCAAGCTGTGACAGAGGGACTCGTTGCCCCTGATTACCCACCAAAGTGAAATCGCTGATCCGGGCCGGATCCAAGCGAATATCACCGGCTGCACGTGCCACCATTTGCACACTGCGAATGTCCTCACGCACTGAAGTAATCGGGACCCCCGTCAACAGAAATTGCAGTTGCTGTGACACGGCATTCGAACTCAAGCCCAGAGCCTGAAGTCGATCCTGATTCAAGGTGAAATGCAGGGTTGGTGCGCGCGTTCCCCAATCGCTATTGACAGTGCGCATCATTGGGCTGGCCAACATAATTCGCTCCACTTCAGCGGCAATCTCGCGCAACTTGCCTGCATCAGGCCCATTAACCCTGTAGGCAACCGGGAAGGGAGAGTAAGGACCAAATACCAGTTGGGTTACCCGCACACGCGCTTCGGGTGCAAGACCATCAGCAATAGCTTGTCGTAAACGATGTTTCAAAGCTTCACGCTCGTCCTGATTGTCAGTGCGGATCACAATCTTGGCGAAGGATGGGTCGGGTAATTCAGGTCCCATGGAAAAATAAAACCGGGGAGCACCCTGGCCGATATAGGCGGTGACTATCCGAGCCTCTTCCTGCCGGGATAACCAGGCTTCGACCTCGGCAACTGCTTTGCTGGTTTGGCTAATCGCTGTGCCATAGGGCATTTGCACTTCGACCAATACTTCGGGGCGATCCGATATCGGAAAGAATTGTTTTTTCACCAAAGCCATACCCAGTACAGCCAGCACAAACAGGCCAATCACAGAACCGGCAACCAGCCATTTGCGCGCAATAATCTGTTCCAATAAAAAGCGAAAGCGGTTGTAGCGCGGCGTGTTGTAAATGGCCTGGTGACCGCCCTCCACTTTTTTGGTTTCAGGCAGCATTTTTACCCCGAGATAAGGTGTGAAAATCACCGCAACCACCCAGGATGCAATCAAGGCTATGCCGACAATCCAGAACATATTGCTGGTGTATTCACCAGCGGAAGAACGGGCAAAACCATTCGGCATAAAACCGACTGCTGTTACCAGCGTACCCGACAGCATAGGCGCGGCGGTATGGCTCCATGCATAGGCAGAAGCAGCGACACGGCTAAATCCTTCTTCCATTTTCACCGCCATCATTTCAATGGCGATGATGGCGTCATCCACCAATAACCCCAGCGCCAGAATCAGCGACCCGAGAGTGATGCGGTCAAAGTTTTTACCCGTCGCCAGCATCACCACAAAAACGACCGCCAGTGTCAGCGGTACGGCAGCAGCCACCACGAGCCCCACTCGCCAACCCATGCTCAGGAAACTCACCAGCATGACCACGAGCAATGCGACAAAAAACTTCACCATGAATTCGTCCACTGACGAACTGATATTGACGGCCTGGTCAGTCACTTTGGTCAGGCTAATGCCCAGGGGCAATTCGGCATTGATTGCCGTCATTTCGCGATCCAGTGCTTTGCCCAAATCCAGCCCGTTCCAACCATCGCGCATTACCACACCCAACAGGAGTGCAGGTTCGCCTCCGTTGCGAACCATAAAAGTGGCTGGATCTTCATAGCCGCGTTTTACTGTGGCTATGTCAGCAAGTTTGAGTGTGCGACCCTGCGCAACCACAGGCGTGTCACGAATTTTTTGTAATTCGTCAAAAGCGCCATCCAGTCGAACAAACACTTCCGGCCCGCCTGTTTCGATAGAACCCGCAGGTGTCAGGGCGTTCTGGCTGTTAAGTGCGGCAAAAACATCTTGTGGACTAACGCCCAGAGTAGCCAGGCGTTCGTGGGAAAATTCAACGTAGATACGTTCTGGCTGCTCGCCAACAATATTGACCTTCTTGACCCCGGGTACATGCAATAACCGTTGCCGCAAGGTTTCGGCATCACGCACCAGCAAACGATGGGCCTGATCTTTTGCTTTCAAGGCAAACAGGGCAAAGGTCACATCGGCATATTCGTCGTTGACCATGGGACCAATCACACCAGCGGGTAACTTAATCGCCTCGTCGCCAATTTTTTTTCGCGCTTGATAAAACTCGTCCTGTACAACCGATGGCGGTGTGCTGTCACGCAGGGTCAGGGTAGTAAATGCCAAACCCGGGCGGGTATAGGTTTCGCTACGGTCGTACCAACGTAATTCCTGCAGGCGTTTTTCAATTTTTTCGGCGACTTGATCCTGCATTTCCTGCGGTGTTGCGCCCGGCCAGGCAGTGATGATGGTCATCACCTTCACCGTAAACGCCGGGTCTTCTGCGCGCCCCAATTTTAGAAAGGAGACGAGTCCTGCCAGGGAGACCAGACAAATCAAAAACAAGGTAACGGAACGCTCACGCACCGCCAGCGCGGAAAGGTTGAAGCGGCTGTCACTCATGGCTAACTCCCGCATTGAGGTTGGCAAGTGACTGTTCGTTCACCCGCACAAGGTCATGCTCACGCAACAAATGTGCACCTGCTGAAACTATCAAGTCGCCCTGATTGAGTTCACCAGAGACCAGCACCTCTTCATCCCCCAAATGCTGGATTGTCACCGCACGCCATAACACCTTCGCAGGTTCACCCTTAACCACCCAAACGCCCGTTCCCTTGCCAGTATCAACTATGGCACTCATGGGAACCTGCAAGTTTTGGGTAGCCCTGGTGCCAGCAAGCCGGATAGTGACTGTTGTTCCCAGGGAAGCATTCGCCAATTCACCCTCCAGGGTGAACCGCGCCTCAAAGGTACGGGTGACGGGATTTGCAGTACTGGAAAGTTGACGGAGTTTTGCGACGGAACTGTCCTGGTGACCAAACACAGAGGCTTGCGCTGAAACCCCCATTGCAGGACGGAGAGTTTCCGGCAACTGCACCACCGCTTCACGCGGCCCGGCATGGGCCAGGCGTACGACTGTCTGCCCCGCGCTGACTACTTGCCCCGGCTCAGCCAGGGTCTCCATCACAACCCCCTCACCATCCGCGACCAGAACCGCATAGCGACTGGCATTGCGCGCTACATCGGCGGCAGCTTTTGCTGCTTTTAGCCTGGCGGAGGCGGCATCGGCGGCGGCCTTGGCCTGGTCATAGGCCGACTCCGATATCGCTCCGGTACCGCGCAACTCCCGATACCGTACCTCGTCTGCGGCAGTTTGCATTGCCTGAGCCCGGGCAGCCGATACCGCCTCCTCCTGGGCAGCAGCAGCCAATACCAAGTCTGCGGGGTCGATCCGCATCAGCACCTGTCCAGGTCTGACCATTTGACCGGCATCCACCAAACGCTCCAATACCTTGCCTGACACACGGAAACCAAGGTTACTTTCCACTCTGGCAGCAACAGTTCCGGTGAACGCCCGTTCGAATGAGTCTGAACTCTGAACTACAGCAGTACGAACCAAAGGCGCATGGGTGCGGGGGTCAGTGGGCGCTTTTCCATCACATGCAACCAACACAAAGGTCAGCATCAGCATGGCGCTAAAGGTGGTGAGGGTAGGAGATAACATACAAGGCCCTTTCAAAATATGAACAGGCCTTAATTATTATTCTAGTAACCAAATCAGTCAATAGTCACAACAGGAAATATTATGGGGACAAACTGCGCAGAATCAAACTTGCCAGGTGGGCAGGCGCTTCTTCTGTGTAATCAAAGCTGTGTTGGAGCAATAAAGGATTGATATAGGGGCGCATCACCAAATAGATAGAGATGACTGTTTCGTCCAGCGGTGTCTTGCGCTCAAAGTCTCCGGTTTGACGCCCTTCCTGCAATATATCCTGCAATAATTTTTGCACTCGCTCCTCATAAGCCAGCACCGGCTGCCAGCGTTCAGTGGCCGCCGAAGCCGCAATTTCATACAGCTTTCGATCCTGAAAAAACAGCCGCAAGCTAGACTCTGTCATGGTTTTGAACAACCGCCGCAGCTTCTCCGGCGGTGTATCTGCCTTCTCGATGGCGGCAATAATGTCGCTCTCTATCTCACCCAAACAACGCCCGCAAATCACTTCACCAATCGCTTGTTTTGACTCAAAAAACTTATAAATGTAAGCCTTGGAAAAACCAATGGTTTTGGCAAGATCCGACACAGTAGTTTTCCCATAGCCGTAACGACTGAAGTGCTCGGTAGCCGCAGCAACGATCTGGGCGCGCACCTCATGTTCGGCCGGCCCCCGTGATGGAGCATCTGAATTTTTCATTACAAACCCTTAAAAATCCGCAAAATTGTGACCATATTGTAATTTAGTCACGATTATATCTGAATGAGACACTATATTCATACTATTTAATCGTCCACTGCCGCCAATTATGTGCAGCCTGACACTGGATTACCAGAACTGAGCCGCACACCACTTGTCTGTGAAAAATTACCCGGCTTGAAGCGCTATTTTTTACGGAGTCCCGAAGAGAATCTACCTATTATCGTAAGACGCTCATTCCGAGCTTTTCCGACAATACATTCTCCAGAGGGATACTATGATGAATATTTTCGCTCACCGCTCTCCAATTCTGTTTTTATTCGTTTTTCTATTAATGACTTTGTCGATTTCCGCTGTTGCCAAAACGGAAATGGTGAATGCCATTCAAGAAAAACCTGCATTAACTGCAAACGACCTTAAAGCAGTATCGACACCCAGTAAGTCGAACGACCCCATTACGGGTTTTGGCCATGGACGATTTTTTGGTAAAGATGGTGCGGCTTTCGAGCCAACACCGGAATCCGTATACGAAGTACAGACTTATTACCTCACTAAAATCACATCCAATTTTGATCCGGAAAAAGATCGAAAGACACTCGCTATTCTGAAGAAGAAAAAGACACTTATTGACGAAACGGTGGGTGACAAAATTCTTGCCAATGCGTTGTATCTGGACGAACTGCTCAAGCTTTCAACAAAAACAGAAGATGTTGTGTTGGCGGGGACGCTTGATGGTTTGCGACGCGACTATATTGAACGTTTTACCAAACTCTCTTTCCGTAACGAGCCCGGCATTTTTAGCAAAGGAATTCATCCGGATATCGCACGCAAACTGGAAGAAGGGGGCGTTACCGTATTTTTAAAAACCAACGCTTCCGGCGATGAATATATAAAAGAATGCAGAGACGCTGGCGTCCCGATTCCACCCCCTATGTATGCCGCCCCCTGGGAAAATCGCGGTGTTTTTAGTAATGAGTTTATCGACGAAGGCAGTTTTGCTGACCTTTGGTTTTATGAAAGTCGCGATCCCGAAGGTGCTTGTCTCGCATTGCCACGTTATGGTTCGGCAAGCGCAAAAACAGCGGGCGTTTTGGGTTTGATTTGTGTCGGCAAAAAAACCAGTAAAGCCTGTTTTTGGGACAATCCTAATTCCAAAAAATTTGTTCGCGATGTTCCGGTCAGCATCGAAGAATTTGTGGGCGGTGCAGATTTGGCAACCAACGGTCAAGGTACCTGTACGGCTTGTCACGCCGGTGAAAACCCTTTTGTTGTGCATCCGGACAAAGCACCTTTTGCCGGCTTAACGCCCAAATTAATGCCCGACAATTGGCATGATCCGTTGGTTCACCCAAGCTGGCCACAAAACCCCGGGCCAACTTCGGTTCTCGATACAGTAAATTCACAAAGCCGCTGCGATTCCTGCCATCAACAAGGGGGTGCAGGACGCTTCCCCGATGTGGGTGATCCCTCAATCGCGCAATACTGTTCTGTTGTTTTGGAGCAATCGGTTTTTGGTGGGCCCAAACGCACTATGCCGCAAGGTCTCGGGCCTATATGGAATTACTTCAATCACATCGATGCCCTGCTCTCCTTGTGTTACGGCAAGTCGGTAGACACTGACCCAATTCCCGATGACGACAAACATATTTCGCCACCGATTATCATCGAACCGCTGTATGGTTGTGCTACGCAGTTAGCGGTGAAAGGTACGCTGCTGGATGCAAAAGTGTCAGTGTTTATCAACGGTGCTTTTGTCGATTCCAAAATTTCGCGCAGCCCAAGCTTGCTGGAATTCGATGTGCCCGCTTTGGTTCCCGGCGATGTGGTAACAGCGACTCAGGAATTTAACGGCGTGCTGTCCGATCCATCAGACCCCGCAACGGTTCGCGATCATAAAGTGGATTTTCCTGCTGGATTGCCGAAACCCGATATTGATCCAAAACTGATTTATCAATGTGGAAATACGATTGCCGTTAAACATGTTGCTGGAGCAAAACTAACGGTTTTCGTCAATGGAACAGATCCGCGCTCGCGCAACACCAGCACCGGGTGGAGTGGAATTTATCCCGGAAAATATCCGTTTGATCTGGGTGATAAATTTACGGCGAGTATCGAATTATGCAGTGATACAAGTCCCTTGTCGGATATTGAAACAGCCGTTGCAGCACCACCCACAGTCAACGCACCCAAATTTTCTCCAGCGCAAACTTATGTGGGTCAGCAATTAATTAATATTACTGACATTCTGCACGGCAGCTGGCTCGAAGTTGGCGAAACCAGTGCGGGCGGTTTTGGTCAATTTTCCACACCCATTTCCTGGCACAACGAATACGATTTTGCGACGCCACTCGGCGGCCCACTTGCACCCGGCCAACATCTCACCGTACAACAAGCCTTGTGCGATAAGAGCCCGCCAACAGAAACACCGCCTGCAAAAGAGTGTGAAGATATTCCTGCGCCCAAAATACGCATTCCACTGGAAGGTGAAAATTATGTAGTCGTAACAGAAGCCGTTGCCGGAGCAAGAATTCACGTTTTTGATTCCAGCAATATTGAATTGGGCGATGGCAGCGGCAATGTCATTGCATTAAACCGCGCGTTGGTTTTTGATGAAACCATCACCGTTACACAATCCATCGGCGACTGCAAAGGCAAGTTCGGCTATAAAGTAAAAGTAAGACGTATAGAACGCGACAAACAAAGAAGCGATAAAGATTAGGTTCGTTTTTTAAATGCAGTAAAAATTGCCCTCAATTGAGGGCAATTTTTTTTAACGCTTGTCCTTCGACGACAACTTTTTACATTCCAATATCAACCAGCCATTGTTCAACTGTGCGTGGATTAATGCCCAACAGTTTCTGCGCACTTATTTTTACATCGACAGCAGAATCTTTGGTTAGGGCTTTTGCCTTGTATACTGCAACAACCTCAGCCGCTACTGCCTCACCAAATAATACAGCCAAGCGTTTGCCAAAATCTTCCGGCGTCAAACTGTTATACCTTACTTCTCTTCCCAAATGATTGGCGAATGACTTGGCCAATTGATTGCCAGTGACAGGTGGTAACTGGCCAATCTCAACAACTCCAGTAACTGAACTGTTCGCAAAGAGTGCGGCTGCGACATCAGCAACATCCAGATGTGAGCACCAGGAAACCGGGTAATCTGGACCTAATGGATAAGGGAGTATCCCCTCTGTTTTCACCGCATCAATCACTATCGGCAACAGCAAGTTTTCAAGATATAAACGTGGTGAAATTATCGCTGTAGAAACGCCCGTGCGTTCAACTCCGCGAATCAACTCAGGCAGAGCACTTTTATCGTCCGGATTACCCAATGCCCACCCGCTGGTAGAAATTACCACCCGCTTTGGGCGCGCAACCCCAACCGCCTCTGCAATATTGTGTGCGTATTGAAGGCGCAAACTTTCAGGTCCCAATGGCAAATGAATAAAAACTCCCTCTGCTCCCAAGTAAGCGGCAACCAAAGATTGAACAGAAGTCAGATCAACCGCCACTGCTGAACCTGCGCCGAGATTCTGTGGATGTCTAATAGCAGCGGCTACATTTTTACCTTCAGCCACTAATTTTCTAAACAAGGGTGCCCCTTGCGCACCTGTTGCGCCGTGAACTACATACGTCATACATATTCCTCAATAGTTTATTAAACAGAGTAATAATGGTGCTATGATAAGATTGGTTACGTCAAATGCACTATTGGAGAATTTTTACCATGAATGAAAATAAAGTTCCCTGCTGCGGAGTCGCCAGGTTTTTAGTCCTTCTTGATGGGCCATGGGCAACATTAATCGTGCGGCAACTGCTGCTTGGTCCACAGCGTTTCACACAAATACGAGATGCACTACCAGGTATAAGTGCGCACACCCTCACTCACAGACTGAAACGATTCGAGGCGCACGGGATAGTTACTCGAACCGCGTACGCAGAAACGCCGCCCCGAGTTGTTTACGAACTCACTCCTCTGGGGGAAGGCTTGCGTGATGTACTGGCGTCAATGAAAACCTGGGGCGATACGGTGCCAGATGAGACGATTGTGGGGAATGTAAAATATAACGAAGAGAGTTTGACCGAATTATCCAGCGACTGAATACGCCACCAATTATTGCCAACCGTTTAAATTGGAATACCACTCCAATTTAAACGGATTTTTAATTTTAAAAATCGAGCTGGATTCCTGCCTCCGCAGGAATGACGAAAAGCTCCGATTTGTCTTAACCCTGGGTTTGGGCAGCAATATCCGGCTTGTTAATCACCTGAAAATCCGTTTAAATTGGAATGCCACTCCAATTTAAACGGATTTTTGATTTTAAAAAAATATTTTGATATTTCCAAAAGTTACGCAGGCAAACTCCAAGTTCGGCTTAATCGTAGGTTGGGCAGCAATGCCCAACATTCTCTTTATCATTGAGATTTTTTGTTGGGCATGACTGCCCAACCTACATTTTTACGCGCCTGTTATACCACCATGAATTAACAACACTGACTATCTGATACAACCACACTCCGGGAATGAACAAAGACAAAATTGTAATTAACGGCATCGACCAACCCTGTATGCCTACAAAGGAAATTATTAAAATAAGCGCCTGTACACCTACGCTCAAATAAAACCATTTGCTTGATAAAAGCGATTTATGCCATTTATGAAACCATATAATCGAATAAATGAGAAGCACTGATGCTATCAACAGGATGAGCCAATCCAATGTATTGAAAAAAAGCATTTTCTGATATGCCTTCTTCTCTTTTAACAACCACTCTGTTTTCAATTCATCTATAGAGTGTTGGCTATGACTCAGTGTCCCTAATAAGGAATCATCTTTTTTTGATTTTTCAGAATATAGTCGATATTCCTCAGCATTTGAAAAAATGTACGATGATGGCCACGGCCTGCTTTCCAACAATAATTCATACACACCACTTTCAGAAGTTAAATCATTCTTTTGAATTTCAAATTCAAAAACTTCTTTTGTCCATTCCGGTGGCTTTTCTATTACCGGCCGACGTGAACAGTCGGTATAAGAAACCAACTCGCGAACATAAAAAAAATTATTGCAACTGCCATTACTACACTCTGCAAAAATTCGATCCTCTGCAGACGAGCAAGACAGTGCTTTTAAGTCACTCGAAAAAACCATTACGACCGAGAGAATAAAATATCTAAACATCATACTTAGAAACCAATAATGATTTAACCCCTGTTAATTTGTACACTCTGACTCCAAGTTTGTTATTTCATTCAATCGCACATCGTCATCCCTGCGAATAATCACATGGAAGTGATGTAGTAGAGTAATGCAGGAGC
>CAMLML010000032.1 GCA_946481095.1 uncultured Cellvibrio sp. | reverse complement strand
ATATCAATCATTTCCTGATGATATCGTTCAGGTTTTCTATAGCTTTCTGTTTGAAAGTTTCTGTAATAAACCTCAAAAAATAGTTTATTAACATCCGAATATTGATTCATATATTCTTTTATTGTTTGACGCTCTTTTTCTATCAGTTCCGATTTGGAGGTGGTTTCCGATTGAAAGGATATAGGTTCATAAAGGCACTCATAGTGACCGTCTTTACCTGCGGTTGCGATGAACTCGTAGTGAATGTCTTTTTTCATGGTTCTTCCGGCATGTTGTTTTTATATTGGCTTTGCATTTTATTTAAATAGTCTTCTGTTAACTGCATGCGTCGTGTAGTGGAATCTATAGGGTTGGCCAGTTTTTCGACTATTAATAAGTGATGAAGATCCGGTAGTAAATTCTGAAGTTCCGGAGTTGCTTTAATATTTGAATTTAATCCAGATTGATATTGCGAACTTAAGAGTGTATTGATCAGATCCTGTTGTTGTTCCAACAGGTTTTCGACTAGCTTGGCTAGCCTTGCATTTTGTTGACTATTAAGTTCTTCCAGTGTGTCGCCAATATTGGATTGACAAGGTTTTGTATCTAACATGTCAACTCCTTGAATGTGATGTTTTGGTATTCTGTATCCTTCCGAATATATTGTTGGGAGCGGCGTTCCACCACTTTGCGATGTACACCTAAAATCTCTGCTGCTTTGGTTTTGTTTCCCTGTGATTCAATGAGTGCTTCCGCAATAAGAGCGTCAATCATGGCTCTTATTTTATCGCCTTTTGCGAGTGCGATAACAGATCGCGCAATTTTTTCCAATGGTCGATTATCAAACTGACACTCTTGTAGTTTTTCAATGCATTTTGCAGTGATAAATGGTTTTTCAGACAGTATACAAATTCGATCGACAGTATTTTTAAGTTGACGAATATTGCCAGGCCAGTTCGCATGTTGCAGATAATTCAATGCACATTCGCTGAATTTAATATCCCCCATTTTTTGTGTAAAATAATTAACTAACAAGGGTATATCATCTCGCCTGTCTTCCAGTGATGGGATGTTTAATTCAAATGTATTAATACGGTAGAAAAGGTCGGCACGAAATCTTTTTTCGTTAATTAATCGTGTCAGGTCTTCATGGGTTGCAGTGACGATTCTGCCTGAAAATTTCAACTCTTGTTGTGAGCCTATGCGATGGTAGCTTCCTGTTTCCAAAACCCGTAGCAGTTTGGATTGTTGAAGTAATGGCAGTTCAGCTATTTCATCCAAAAATAGAGTGCCGTGGTTTGCTTTTGTAAAAAAACCGTCCTGGGTTTTGTCGGCGCCTGTAAACGCTCCACGTTCATGACCGAAGAGTAATGATTCAAATAAGGATTCCGGTATGGCACCGCAATTAACGGCAACAAATTCACCATTGCGTTGACTTGCTTTATGAATGGCTCTTGCAAACAGTTCTTTTCCACAACCGGTTTGTCCTTGCAGGAAAACCGTTAGATTACTGCGTGAAATTTTTTCAATTTTTTTTGCCAGTAAATGTATGTGCGTGTTTTGGCTAATAATACCAGATAGTATTTCCATCGAATCGATACTCTATTTCCGGATTATGTTTTTTGATGCAATAAATTTATTGCTGATTTGTCTAGTATTTCACAATTTATTTGTTTGTTATTTGTCTTGGCGTCATCAACATTTGTTGATTAATCACTGTTTGAATGGAAATTTTCAAAAAAATAAATAATTGGCGTTGAAATTTTTATCGCTTTTGCTGTCGGTTTATTTTGACGACGTTAAACATTGTTGCGGAGAAAAATATATTTTTTTATAGAGGTAATAATTGGCGTAAAAAGTATGAAATAAAAAAGGTGGCATGTGGCCACCTTTTTTATTTTGTTAAGCAACTGCACTCAACAATTATCGAGCTTTCACAATTGCCTGGATTAATGATGGATAAAGTTGATTGCCATTGTTGCGATCAAACAATGCCATGCCCCCATCGCCTGAGTAACCATTATCCCAATAAACAGGAACCAGGCCGCGAGTGACTGCGGATTGGGTGATGTACTCGTTCCAGTAGGTTCTATAGCGTTCGTGCCCACTGACGTTCAAGCGCGAAACAACACCGTATTCACCAAGAATGACGCCAACACCTTTATCAATGAAATTGGTTTTCATTTTTTGGAATTGTGAATCGGCGTAGGACTCATTCGCCCAGGTTTCGGTTGCGCTGGGGTTGGTCGCAATTGAACCCCATTGTGTAATGCTGCTGCTGGTGTTCAATGTGAAGTTGTATGGGTCGTAATAGTGCACTTCCATCATTAAACGGTTGCTCACAGTATCAGTCGGAATTTTGGCAAAGTTTACGGTGTGATCGATATTGGTGTTGAAGCCCTGAACGACCAGATGACGATTGGCGTTGTTACCACCGGTTGCACGAACAGCATTGACGAAGGTTTGGTTGAAGCTGTTTTGTACTGTGTAGTATTCCACTGTCGGTGTGCCGTAATCTCCATCCACCATGACTTCATTGGTGCCAGCGAATAACAAGCGGTGATCATAGTTGCGGAAACGGGTTGCGATTTGATTCCACATAATTGACAAGCGATTATTCACATAGGTTTGTTGTGCATAAGTGGGTTGCATCCAGCCGCCATCCCAGTGAATGTTCATGATCACGTACATGTCCGCATTCAGTGCATAGTTAACCACTTCTTCCACCCGGTTCATCCAGGCACTTTGGATCACAAAGTTGTTTGCATCAGAGAATTTGCTCCAGGCGACTGGCAGACGAATGGTTTTGAAACCGGCTGCTTTTACCGAGTTGATTAATTGCTGGGTGATCATGGGGTTGCCCCAGTTAGTTTCACCACCGACAGCATCGAGTGAGTTACCCACATTCCAGCCTATCCCCATCAATTTGGTCAGCGCGACGCTGTTAACCCCTGACGAACTGGCTGTACTTGAGGAAGAAGAGCGGGACGATGAGCGACTTGAAGAGCTCAATGAGCTTGATCGACTGGAGGAGCTTATAGAGCTGGATCGGCTCGAACTCACAATTGAACTTGATCGGCTGGAAGAGCTGATAGAGCTGGATCGACTGGAAGATCGTGATGAACTGGACAAGCTTGAGGATCGACTGGAGGATCTGGACGAGCTGACAGATGAAGAACGTGAAGATGAAGCAACAGTTCCGCCGCAAACATTACCGGTCACTGTTGGTGTTTCAATAGCGCCATTGCCATTGACTTGCATACCAAAGGCAACTGTTTGCCCTGGTTGTATATTGCCGTTCCAGCTGAGGTTGGTGGCGTTATAGGGGTTTGAGCCCGAGTAGCTCGCATTCCAGAGATTGACTACGCGGTTATTGACGTAAGTCCAGCTAACACTCCAGCCGTTGATTGCCGAGGAGCCAGTGTTGGTAATTTCAATATTGGCGGTTGCACCACTACCCCAATTGTTGGTGACCACATATTTGCAGCTGGCAGTTTGTGCCATTGAACTTTGCGCTGCCAACAAGCCAGTACCCAGAAGTACTGCCATGCCGAAGCGTTTTAGTTGGGAAAGTTTCATTGGTTTATCTCCGGTTTTTGTTAGTTATTCGCTGCGGTACCTCAATGTAAACTCGTACAACCAGTTCCAATTCAAGGCAAAGCCCAAAAACAAAACGAGTTCAAGTGACGATTGCACCAGCGACTGTGCAAAGTCGATAAAGGAAACGATTGCAACAACATATTTGAAAAGGTTAACGGGAACACTTGTTTATTCTGTCGGCTGCTTCCGAAAAACCCTGGACGGAAGATGCTTCAATTATTTTATATATAAAGATTATCTCATAAGTAAATAGTCCTTGCTAATCTTTTACTGGAATATAGAGCGTGTTGAAATCGATTGATTGGGAAACTGCGAGCAAGTATTCATTTGCAGTTTGATCTGGTCATTAAATGCAAACAGCCCATAATCCCCGCAGAGATTATGGGCTGTTAAAACAGAAACCGTTAAGCGCTTATTTCTTTTTGATACCTTCCACTTCCAATTCCAATTTCACAGTTTGTGATGCTGGCCCCAGATCCATTTTGATGTTGAAGTCTCTCATATTGATTTCGGTTTCACCGGAAAAACCTGCACGGTATCCGCCCCACGGATCTTTACCTTCGCCGACCTTGTCAACTTCAATAGTGACGCTTTTGGTGACGCCATTGAGTGTCAGATCACCCACAATATCGAATTCATCTTTGTCATCATCCAAAACAATTTTCTTGCTAACAAAGGTGGCTTTTGGGAATTTGGCGACATTTAAAAAATCTTCGCTGCGTAAGTGCTTGTCACGTTCAGCGTGATTGGAGTTCACACTGTTGGTGTCTATGGTGACATTTACTTTGCTGGCTTCAGGTTGTGCTGGATCGTAACTGAATTCGCCGGAAAATTTGTCGAATCTGCCTGTCAATACGCTGTAACCCAAATGCTTGACTGCAAAATTAATTGAAGCATGTGCACCTTCAGTGTCGATGACATAATCACTGGCAACAGCGTTGATGCTGAAGCTGCTGGCGGCAATCAACGAAACTGTCAGTAAATTTTTCTTGATGTTGAACATAGTTGAACTCCTGGTGTGGTGAATGTTACTGCTTTGGAAAAAGCATGCGTTTAAGTGTCCGGTCTTTGAAAACAAAATGATGTAGAAGTGCTGCGCCTGCATGTAAAGTTGCGATAATAATAATTAACCATGCAGCATATTCATGAATTTCACCGGCGATATCCACTTGATCCGGACTTAACTCAACACTGGCAGGCAAGCCGAACCAATTGAATACTTCAGCCGCTTGACCTTCTGCAGTGGTGATGAGATAGCCGGTAATGGATACAACAAAAATTAAAATGTACAACAATATTTTGATGAGTTTGGCCGCGAGCCTGGTGGATTTCTGCGGCGATAAATCTTCCGGTGTGATATTGGTTTTGCGCCAGACCAGTCGCAGCAATGTTGCAAAAAATAACAAGATGCCAAGGCTGATGTGCAATGCAGGGCCTTTGTGATACCAATCATCGTAGTAACTCAAGCCGGTCATATACACACCGAGTGCGAACAGAAAAATAATGGTAACGGCTGAGACCCAATGTAAAAGAATGGAGATAATTCCGTAATTTTTAGTTGTGTCTTTGATCATCTTTTGCACCACTCGGCAAACCGTTTTTAATTGTGGTTAAAGATAACAGCTAAAAATTAAATTCCCAGTTGAAAATGCCGGTATCGAAAAATTCGTTTTATTCAGCTTGAATAATCGAACGTTTGTGCCCCTGGGCATCTATAGCGACATAAATATATTCGCCTTGGGTGACAAGGCTGAGTTGATGAGTGATGAAGTCCTTGATCCAGACTTCAACTTTAATCCGAATGCTGGTGTTACCAATTTTTAATGTGTGAGTGTAACAGCTGATTACTGCGCCAACAGGCACTGGCCTGATAAATTCCATGCTGCCAACAGCAACCGTGGTCACACGACCTTTGGCAACCTGATTGGCGTGAATGGCACCGGCAATATCCATTTGCGCCATCACCCAGCCACCAAAAATATCACCGAAGGGATTGGTGTCTGCCGGCATAGTAATCGTTTGTAATGCCAATTCCCCTTTGGGGTGTAGTGGGTCTCTATGTTGGGGCATGATGATTTCTCATTTGGAAGGATGAAGTAAGTCTGGCAGCCAGGTAACGACTTGTGGCCAGTAAGCCAAAATACACAAAAGTAAAAGTTGCAACATAATAAATGGAATCACACCGCGATAGATTTCGCTTGTTTTAATAGAATCCGGAGCAACACCGCGTAAATAAAATAGAGAAAATCCGAAGGGTGGTGTTAAGAAAGAAGTTTGCAAATTAATCGCAATCATAATGCCCAGCCAGATAGGATCAACACCCATCATCAGCAATACTGGCCCCACAATTGGAATCACCACAAATATAATTTCGATAAAATCCAGAATAAATCCCAATAAAAAAATTATCAGCATTACTAAAAACACTGCGCCAAAAACACCACCCGGTAATTGGGTAAAAAATTGATGCACTAATTCTTCGCCGCCGAATCCGCGAAAAACCAATGAAAATAATGAAGCACCAATTAAAATCATAAAAATCATGGCGGTGATTTCAGTGGTTGAACGCGCGATTTCACGCAATGCTTTTATCGATAATTGTTTTTTGCCGAGCGCTAGTAAACAGGCGCCCAACGCACCTACGCCAGCGGCTTGAGTCGGGGTGGCTGCGCCGATTAAAATAGAACCCAATACCAACAGGATTAAAATTAAAACAGGCGCAAGGCTGAAGACAATTTCTTTTATCGGTAGTTTTTCTTCGTTATTAAAATCCGTGACAGGAACAATAATGCCTGGCCTAAAAAAAGCGGTGAAAATTAAATAAAACATATAGAGCGCAACCAGAATTAATCCCGGGATAATCGCTGCAATAAATAAATCACCGACAGAAATCGTTTTGGGATTAAACACTCCTGAATTTAATTGCGCTTGTTGATATGCACTGGAAAGTACATCGCCTAATAACACCAGTACAATTGAAGGGGGAATAATTTGACCGAGGGTGCCCGTCGCACAAATGGTACCCGTTGCTATGCTGGGGGAATAACCACGTTTCAACAGCAGTGGCAAAGACATCAATCCCATGGTCACCACAGTGGCGCCCACAATTCCGGTACTGGCTGCCAATAATGTTCCGACAAAAACAACCGACAACCCCAAGCCACCCGGAAAGCGTCCACACGCTTTTGCCATGTTGCTTAATAAATCTTCCGCCAGCTTGGTTTTTTCCAACACATTGCCCATGAAAATAAATAAGGGGACGGCGATTAAAGTATTGTTGTTGATAATACCGTACAGGCGCGTTGGAAAACTTTTTAATAAATCGGCATCAAAAATTCCACCGACAATGCCAAAACCGGCAAAAATCAAGGCGACGCCTGCCAGAGTAAATGCAACCGGGTATCCCAGCATTAACAATAAACAAATCGCAGCAAATAAAAAAAGAGGTATTAATTCAATTAGCATTTTGGGGTTCTTGTTGTGATTCTGATGGTGAGTCGTGATCGGGGATGTTCATAAGAAAAAGTAAATTACGCGCAATCATCACCAATGATTGCAGCACTACACTCACAGCCATCAAGGGAATTAAACTTTTTAATAAAAATACCAATGCAAGGCCGCCGGAATCATTTGAGCCCTCGTTGATTCGCCAACTCTCAAGCACGAAATCCCAACTGCCTATGCCCACAAATAACATAAATGGCAGAGTGAATAATAATGTACCGAGAATATCAATCCAGGCGCGTGTGCTCGCTGAATATTGGCGATAAAAAATATCCACACGAACGTGCCCATCGCGTTGTAATGTCCAGGCAATTGCCATCATAAAAACGGCTGCGTGCATGTAAGTAACCGATTCATTAAGTTTGATCAGTTCTATGCCAAAAAGCCGCGTGAACACGACCAAACAAACGGCCGCTATCATGGCTAATGTTAACCAGGCGATGCTGGTGCCGGTGATATGAGTGACGGTGTCGAGAAAATTAATTATTTTTTTCATGTGGTTTTCGTTTTTTAATTTTAAGGTGGTTTTCACCCCCTCCTAACCTCCCCCTTGGCAAGGGGGAGGGACTTTACTCCCTGCTTAATGCAGCGTGCAATCTGTTCCCTCCCCTTGCCAAGGGGAGGGTTAGGGTGGGGTGAATAGGTGCGGGAAGTTTTACATCCCCTCCAACTTCTTGGTTGCTGCCGCACCCAGGTCACCGCCCGCTTGTGCAACTTGTTGATAATATTCTTTGGCTTTGGCGGTGTTCCCTTTTGCCATGTAGACTTCACCCAAATAATAAGCAGCAACCTGCGTTGGTAAATAACGTTGGCTGGTCAGTAAATCTTTTTCAGCGAGATCGGGTTTTTTGCTTGCTTGATACGCAACTCCTCTCATCACGTAAGGTTTAAAGTATTTTGGGTTGTACTCAATGGATTTGGTCAATGCATCAATCGCATCAGCCGGTTTTTCCTGGCGCAACAGAGCTTCGCCTTTTAAATCCCAAAATAAATTTTCACGCGGTTGTTGTTGGATCGCCTGGTCAACCAATGCCAATGCATCTATGTAATTTTTCTTGCCCATAGCGGCCTGGGCTTTTTCAAATTTCTCGTAGGCCGGTTTATCTTTTAACAATTGTGCGATTGCTTTTTGATATTGGCTTTTGTTGCGTGTGCCGCCGGAATATTTTGCGGCTTCTTTTTTGTTGGCTTCGATACGTGCTTTTGAGGGGGGGTGACTTGCAAACAGGCCATCGATAAATCCTGGCTCTTTACCGTCCTGTAATTTTAAAAATATTTCCTGTAATTCAACAGCTGCTTGTGGATCGTATCCGGCTTTGTGCATGTATTTAATACCAACAGTATCCGATTCTGTTTCATGATCACGGCTGTATTTGGATTGCCACGCTTGTGCGCCAACTCCCATGGCACCAACAGCAGCAACACCATATTCCGGTTTTTTCTGCGCAGCGACTACACCCACAACCAAAGTGCCCAAACCTAATAAAGTGCCTTGCGTTTGTTGTTGTGCGCCATGACGTGCAGCGGCATGAACTATTTCATGACCCAGAACAGCTGCCAATTGTGCTTCGTCCTCAAGATAAACCAGTAGTCCGCGATTGATGGCTAATTTGCCGCCGGGCATTGCCCATGCATTCGGAACATCGTTATTCAATACAACAAATTCATAAGGTAAATCTTTGCGGTCACTGACAGCCACTAATTTTTTACCAACGGATTGCACATAAAGGGTGAGATTGGGGTCAACCTGATATTGCCCGCCCTGTGCTTGTTGGCTGGGTACGTAATTTTGTGTGCCCAGCGCAATTTCATCTTCCGGTGACATAGTAGTGAATTGTTTTTTGCCGGTGACGGGGTTAGTCACACAGGCGGCTAACAGGGAACATAACAAGGTTAAAAGAAAAAGTTTTGACTGAATGCGCATATTCGCGTCCTCCGGTTACTGTGCGCCTATGATGCCACAGGAGAATCGGCTGTTGACTAATAGATCGTTCAGATTGGCGTGAGAATTTTTTTTATAAAAAACTGCAAATTAGATTTTTATCGTCTATATATTGTGTGTAATCAGGTAAAAGCAGATAAAAAATCACAACAAATCGTGTTTTCCAGTTGCTTTAACTTGCGAGCCCATTTAGGGTAGAGAATCCATTTATTTGAACTCCAATAACCATAAGATCGTGAAAATATGCCGTTAAATGCGTCATTTGTAAAACATGCCCTTGAGTCCATGACAGCGGTTGTGCCGATCAGTTATCGCCGTATTTTTAATGGTGTTGGCATTTATCATTTGGGTGTCCAGTTTGCGATTATTTTGCATGAACATATTTATTTTCGCGCCAGTGAAGAATCCCGTTGCTTGTTTGAAGCCCGGCAAATGCCAGCTTTTCAGCCGCGGGGAGCAGATGGTGTTGAGTCTTTCTTTTTTCAATTGCCGCTTGAAGTGTTATCCCAGCCTGAAGAGTTGAAATATTGGATGCGTATTGCGGTTGAAGCTGCGCACCAGGGTGAATTCACGGATGATGAGTCTTCCCTGGATATTGTTATAGGACATTCGCGCCAAGCGTGAACCACTTCTCACTTAAAAGTCCCTGCATTATCAGGAAAAAGTGCCAATCATGAACTAGTCTCAAAGGACGATTGTTAAGGAGTCCGGTATGACTGTTCGCATTTTGGTGGTTGATGATGCTCCATTTATTCGTGATATGGTTAAAAAACAATTGCGAGATCAAATTCCCGATGTGGAATTAAAAGATGCCGCCGATGGAGTCAGAGCGCTGGCACTTATAAAACAATGGTCACCCGAAATAGTGTTATCCGATTGGGAAATGCCTAACATGACGGGCGAGCAACTGTTACTTGAAGTGCGTTCAATGGCGAATTTTTCAAAGCTGCCTTTTATTATGATCACCAGTCGTGGCGACAGGGATCACGTGGTTAAAGCTGTGCAATCAGGTGTATCGGATTACATCACCAAACCTTTTACGCCTGAAGAACTTCTGCGCAAAGTGACCAAACAATTAAAGGCCATAGGGCGAATGCCGGTAGTTGGTCAGCAAAAAATGGCAGCAGGGCAAAACGTTGTTTTTTCCTCCTTGGATGTTTTGACACGCGGACGCGCAGAATCAAGCATTACCAAGTCTGTAGTGACTAACACGGGCTCATCGGCAATCCTACAACAAAATCCTTTGTTGGCGACCAAAGAATCAGCAATTACTACAGTGAAAACAGCAGCCAAGGGGCGAGCACAATTACGTTTTGCCAATGATTTAACCTGTGCTTGCATCATCCGGGAAATGTCTTTGCAGATGATGAGCTGCACCTTGGAGCGCAGTGACAGGTTGCCAGGTTTATTCGATCAGGCCGTTGTTGATATAGATGCAGAAGCAGGTGGAAGCCTGGCGCGTGTCAATGGCTATGTACATTCCCTGGCAGCAGTGGAAAATCGTTTTGACACACAATCCATAAAAATTATTATTCGTTTCGTTGACAATGATCCTTCAAAATTTGAAGTCCTATCAAAATATATTGCACAACTTTAAAATATAAACAAAAAGGATTTTCTTTTTCGTATGCCTGTAGTTCTGCATATTGTTAAGATGCAACATTGAATCCATTTTGCGTCCAGTAGAATTGCAGGATATTGCTATGCGCGGTATGCACACGTCCGGTTTATCAGTTCATCCCAATAATCAATCCCGATCATCTGTTTCATCGATGTCAGTTAAAGAAATTGCTTCTTATCTCTGGCCTTATCTTTGTGAATTCAAAGGCAGGGTTATTTTGGCGTTGGCTGCTTTGATTGCTGCCAAAATTGCCAGTTTGTTAATGCCCTGGGCGTTGAAACATATTATTGATGGTGTCGATGCCAGCGTATCGCCTGTTTTGGTATTGCCGGTTTTTTTTATTGTGTTTTATGGTGTGTTACGTTTCGGCAGTGTATTTTTTGGCGAACTGCGCGATGCACTTTTCAGTCGTGTAACTGAAAGAGCCATGCGCAAAATAGGGTTGCGGGTATTTAATCATTTACATGGATTGGATTTATCATTTCATCTGGAGCGCGCAACAGGCGGCATTAGTCGCGATATAGAAAGAGGTACTAATGGCATCAGCTTTCTGATGCGTTTTTTAATGTTCAATATAGTGCCCACCTTGTTTGAAATTGCGATGGTAGCAATTATTTTGTCCAGTCTGTTTTCATTCTGGTATGGATTGGTGACGGTCATTGCTGTTGTCATTTATGTTATTTTTACTGTGATCACCACCGAGTGGCGAAACCAATATGTTCGCGAAGCAAACCAGGCGGATTCATCGACCAATACCCGTGCGGTTGATTCGCTGTTGAATTATGAAACGGTAAAATATTTTAATAACGAACATTACGAATCCAAACGTTTTGATGACGCTCTTGCTCAGTGGGAGACCGCAAAATTAAAAAATCGAATGTCGTTGCTGGTTTTAAACTCGGGTCAGGCATTGGTGATTGCATTAGCTGTAACCATCATGCTGTGGATGGCTGCGGATAGTGTCATGAATAAGGAAATGACACTGGGTGATTTGGCGATGATTAACGCCTATATGATTCAATTATTTGTACCACTGAATTTTTTGGGATTTATTTATCGCGAAATTCGTCGAGCGGTCACTGATCTGGAAAACATGTTGGCGCTGCTCAAACGGGAATCCAAAATCCGTGACACAGAAAATGCTGTGCCACTACAACTGCAGGCGGGTGAAATTGAATTTAAATCAGTTAACTTTGCTTACACTGCAGACAGGCCGATTTTGCAAAATTTTTCGGTAAAGGTACAGGCAGGAACCAAATTGGCAGTAGTGGGGGCATCGGGTGCAGGCAAAAGTACCTTGTCGCGTTTATTATTTCGTTTTTTTGACAGGGATTCAGGCGTCATTGAAATTGATGGACAGGATATCAGTCAAATAACATTAAGCAGTTTGCGTCAGGCGATTGGCATAGTGCCGCAAGATACTGTGTTATTTAACGCCAGCATTCGCGACAAT
Source organism: uncultured Cellvibrio sp. (assembly GCA_946481095.1). The sequence continues at coordinate 34,036 of CAMLML010000032.1, read as the reverse complement.
ATCGCTTATGCAAAACCTGACGCTTCCGCAGAAGAAATTGATCAGGCAATTGTGGCTGCCAATTTAAAACAATTTATTGCGAGCTTGCCGGAAGGTGATAAAACTCTGGTAGGTGAACGTGGATTAAAAGTGTCCGGTGGTGAAAAGCAGCGTATTGCAATTGCACGGGTATTGTTGAAAGGATCAAAAATAATTATTTTCGATGAGGCGACCAGCGCTCTGGATTCACATTCGGAAGCTGCAATATTGGATGCAATTTCGCAATTGGCGAAAAACCATACCAGCATAGTGATTGCACACAGGCTATCGACAATTGTTGATGCGGATAAAATTATTTTGTTGGATCAAGGCAGGGTTATTGAACAGGGAACTCATGCAGAGTTGTTGGCATTAAACGGCCGTTACGCACAAATGTGGATCATGCAATTGCAAAATGAAAAAGAATAGTGCATGGTTTGGAGCCATGACTGATTCGAAAACGCACAAATATAGAATAATACACATCAATCAAGCGCAATATTTTTAATTCTTTTGTTGGCATAGGACGTGCAATGAGGATGTATCACAATCATGATTGTGAGCGTCGGTTAACAATTGTAGTGTCAATCTATTGAGTAATTGCTAATGTCGAAGTTCGCGTTTGGAAAGTATCGCGGCATTATTATTTCTGTCGCCTTGTTTCTATTATTGGATGCCTCGGTTCTTGTATTCAATTTTTATGTTTCGTTCCAGATAGCAGAAGATGCCGTCGGCGTTAACCTTGCTGGTCGCCAACGTATGTTGTCCCAGCGCATGGCGAAAAGTCTCTATATTTTGGATTCCAGTCAGGACGATAAACTTTTTTTTGAAAAAACATTAAATGAATTAGAACTCAGCCAAAAATTATTTGATCAAACTTTACAGGCCTTTCGCAATGGCGGTGAAGTAAAAGGTGCTGGCACTAATATGGTCGTATTAAAGCCTGTTACCAGTCAAAAATCCAAAGACAGTTTGCGCGATGCGGCTGCAATCTGGGAGCCCTACAATATCGCCATCACGCAGTTTTTACAGAAGGCCGGTTCTGGTGATTTTGCGGGCGAACTTTCCCATGCAATGCTGATGGCCAGAACCAATAATCTGGTGTTGCTGGATTTGATGAATAATTTAACGATTGATCTGGAACAGGTTGCTGCATCAAAAGCAGCCCGACTAAGAACTATCCAGACATTGGGTATTCTTCTGGCAATTGTGAATTTCCTGTTGATTCTGTTTCACTTTTTAAAACAATTGCGTGAAAGTGATGCGCGCATTGATCAGGCGCGTCGCGAAACTCTGGAAATATTGGAAACGGTTAATGAAGGGTTATTTTTGATTGATCGTGATTTAACAATTGGCGAACAACATTCGGCTGTTTTAAATAGCATTCTTGGACAGGTTTCATTATCAGGCAAATCCTTTTCCCGTGTATTGGAAAGTCTGGTCAGTGAGAAGGACGCCAATACAGCCAAAGGCTTTATTGATTTATTGTTCGATCCCCGCGTTAAAAGCCGTTTGATTGGTGATTTGAATCCACTGCAGGCTATTGAAGTCAATGTTGTGCAGGAAAATGGAACTTTTGTCAGCAAACATTTGCGTTTTGATTTTGCGCGAGCTTATCAGGGGAATACCATTTCGCATGTGTTGGTGACAGTTGTTGATGTCACTGAACAAATGAAATTAGCGAGAGAGCTGAGCGAAAGCCGTGAACGTAATGAGTCGCAACTGGAAATTTTGACCAGTTTGTTACATGCGCATCCGCTATTGCTAAAAGAATTTATTGATAATGCCTATGCCTGTTATAACCGTATTAATAATTTGTTGCGCGCTTCCGCAAAAAATACGCAGCAATTTCATGAAAAAGCGATCAGTCTTTTTAAAGAGTTACACAATTTCAAAGGTGAGGCTGCATCGCTGAAGTTGGATTATTTCGAAAACGCTGCTCACAAAATGGAAGATCTGGTCGTGGTTCTGAAGCAAAAAGAATCTCTGGACGGTAATGACTTTTTGCCATTCACTGTGCAATTGGAAGCTTTAATTAATTACACCCAACAAGTTGAGCAGTTGGCAATAAAACTGAGTCAGTTTGGTGGAGGCTTGATGCCACAGGCTCAGGAGCGATCCAGCAAAAATATTACGGGTAGTCGTGTTACTGATGGGTGGGAAAATTTATTCGAGTTTGTGCAACATGTTGCACAACGACAAGGAAAGCTGGTGAAGTTGATCGCCAGCGGATTGACGGAAGTACAATTGGATCCTGTTTATTTACAGCAGCTTCGGGAAATTTGTATTCAGTTGTTACGTAATGCGGTGGTACATGGAATAGAAACTCCCTACGATCGTGAAATGAGTGAAAAGCCGATACAAGGCCGAATCGATTTGCGTTTGGCAAAAATTTCAGACACAGAGATGGAATTAACGGTAATGGATGATGGTTGTGGTTTGAAATACGATGATATCCGTGCAAAAGCAATTGAGTCCGGGCGTTGGGACGAGACTGAAATTGAATCATGGGATAATAAAAAATTATTGTCTTTGTTGTTTAATGAGGGGTTAAGTACAGCAAATTCGCTGACTCTTGATGCTGGTAGAGGTGTTGGTATGAGTGCAGTGATGAATCATGTTGTTGCACACAGGGGACGAATTACGGTTGCAACCAGGCGAGGTCGATATACACGTTTTGTGATTACCATGCCATTGGTATTGTCTCTGGATAAAAGTCCTGGCTACACCCAGGAGGCATGATGCTCAATTTAATGATTGTTGATGATTCGAATATTATTCGTCGTAAAATCGAGCGTTGTAATATTCACGATAAATTTCGTTTGGTGGCTTCTGCTGCAAACGGATTGGATGCATTTGAGCAGTTTAAAAAATCAAGACCTCAAGTTATTACTATGGATATCACCATGCCGGGAATGGATGGCATTCAATGCATAGAAAAAATTACAAAATTGGATCCGAATGTGCGTATTTTGGTGATCTCTGCATTAAGCGATAAGGCAACCGGAATACTGGCTCTGCAAAAAGGTGCCAGAGGCTTTTTGTGTAAACCTTTTTCTGATGATGCATTATTGGCAGCACTGATAGAATTGACCGAGGATTAAATGACCGAGCAAACAATACAGGTTTTTATTGACGGTGTAGTACGTTATTTTGAACACGTAGCGGATAAAGAAATTCAAATAGGCAGCCCTTATTTGGTCGAAAATAATTCCCCGGCCGCTTATGACGTCACCGGATTAATCGGTATATCGGGCCCTTATAAAGGTTGCGTTTATTTTACTTCGCCGAAAATTTTATTGAAGCATGTGTTGATGAGTATAGGGGAGCATGACACAGGTAACGATAATATTTTTGATTTGGTTGGTGAAGTTGCCAATACAATTTCCGGTAATGCCAGAAGTGTTTTTGGTCAGGATTTTATGATATCAGTCCCGGTCATGATTGAAGGTGCTCCCAGTCATATACATTTACCTTCCCATCTCAGATCCTATGTAATTCCTGTGTATTGGCGTGCCTACCATGCTGCTGTTGTGATTTGCCTTGACGGTTAACACTTGTCATACAGAAATCATGATGAATAACATCATGTATTAATGATGCCTGTTATCTCGCATAACGATTGTGTTGTTTTAATCTGTAAACGTTGTTATTACAGGAGAGCAACTCATGAAGATGTCATTTTACTTATCCGCTTTAACACTTAATTTGGTCGGTGTTTCTGCATTTGCACAAGATCTTTCGATTAATGTTGAAAACGTAAAATCCACCAAAGGATTTTTATATGTTGCGTTACACAACTCGGAATCAACATGGATGAAGCAAGGCATTCAGGGACAAAAATTGCCCGTAACTGAAAAAACAGTTAATGTTATTTTTAAAGATTTACCAGCAGGTGAATACGCAGTAACCCTGTATCAGGATGAAAATGACAACGGCAATATAGATAAAGATGCTATAGGCATTCCTACAGAGCCCTACGGTTTTTCCAACAATGGCGCAAACTTTGGTCCGCCAAGCTTTAAGGATTCATTGGTATCTGTTACCGAAAATAAAACCATTACGATTTATTTGCAGTAATCAACAATCCATTTCTTATAGAAATAACAGGTTTGATGCCTGTTATTTTCTGATATCTGTCAGTATAGTGATTGCCTGAATAATAAAAAGGAATCAATCATGCAAGACAATATCTATGCTGCACCGGAATCCAGTTTGCAAGCGACCTATGAATTACCTATACAGGAATTCTATGTGGTTTCAAAATTAAAGTTTTATATTCTTTTTTTCTCCACCATGGGTTTTTATGGAGTTTATTGGAATTATAAAAACTGGAAGATGTATAAAATTGCCAACAATGAAGATATGTGGCCAATAGCCCGAGCAATCTTCGCTGTATTTTTTACCCATGCGCTCTATGCAGTTATTGATATGCGGGCAACCGAGCGGGATAAAAGTTATAAATGGTATCCAAACTTATGGGCAACTCTGGTCGTTATTTCTTTGATATTGGATAATATTTTTAGCAGAGTCGAACTCACTGACACGTTAATTTACGCATTTATATTCGGCAATATTTTTATCAGAGGTTTTTTTGTTTTCCAGGCGCAGACTGCTATTAATATAGCCTGCGATGATCCCCTCGGATCAAGCAATAAAAATCTGACCTGGATTAATTTTGTCTGGATAATACCCGGTACATTATTATTGTTGTTAATCGTGATCGGGATTTTTATTGAATGAATCATCTTTAGTGTGCAGATGATTCATTTGAATATAATTAGAATTTGTTCTTACCAAACAGTATCAACTGATTTGCTGTTTCGAAGATTTGTATCTGCAGTTACAAGTTGGGCATTGTGAATAATTGAGGTGGCAGCAATAATTCTATCAGCAGGATCACCATTAATATCTGAATCGAAATTGACTGATAACTCAACTATTTCCGGTGAAATGGGAATTACAGATATATTTCGTGATTGCAAAAATAAATTTATAAAATGTGCTGGTGTTGTGGAAATTTGAATGCGCCCTTTTTTGTGTAGCATTGAAATTTCCCAAATCGAAATATCGGAAATAATTAATGCGTTGCTGTCATCTGCTTTATTATCTCCAAGCCTTGGTATAGATCGGTACCCACAAAATTACTTATCCTGTAACCCAAACACACAGGTAAATGAACTGCCCTTTCCGGGTTCGCTGGTAATTTTTAATTCGGCGTAGTGGCGTAACAACACGTGTTTGACAATTGCCAAACCTAAACCTGTGCCGCCAGTTTCGCTGTTGCGGCTGGCATCTACACGATAAAAGCGTTCTGTTAATCGTGGGAGATGTTGCGCGTCAATTCCCGGCCCGTTATCCGTGACTGAAATGTAGAAGTGTTGCAAATCTTGCCAGAGCAGAATTGTAATTTTGCCTTCTCTTTGGGTGTATTTAATTGCATTGATAACCAAATTCGAAAAAGCACTGTGTAATTCTTTTTCGTTGCCGGAATAGAGCAGGGGTTTGGTGGTGTTGTTACAAATTAAATTCAGTGTTTGTTGTTTATCTTGTGCCAGTACATCGGTTTCGGCTTTTACAGCGTTTAATAGTTGTTCGATATTAATAGGCTTGTGATTTTGTCCGGCTTCAGTGGTTTCCAATTTGGACAGTACCAACAGATCGTTGATCAACAGCGACATACGCTTCCCTTGCTGTAACATCTGTTGCAAAGGTTTGCTCCATTGCGGGTTTGAATTATTGTCGGCCAGTGTTTCCACATAGCCGTTAATCACGGTTAATGGCGTGCGTAATTCGTGTGATACGTTGGCCACAAAATCCTGTCGCATTTTTTCCAGATTATGCAACTGTGTTACATCACGAACGACAATTAATTTTTCGGTATTACCAAAAGGTGTGATTTGAAATTGTAAATGTTTGGATGAAAAACGTGGAGAAGGTAATTCCAAAGGTTCTTCGTATTTGCCGTCTTCAAAATAACTGACAAATTTGGGGTGGCGTAAAAAATTAATCACCGATTGTCCCTGATCTTTTGTGCTGAACCCCAACATTCTATGTGCGGCAGGGTTCCAGAAATCCAGTTGGCCTTTTTCATTGAGAATGATGATGCCATCTTTTAATGCAGAGCTGATTTCCTGTACGCGCTTGATCACCGCTTGCAGTTTTTCTTTTTCCTGTTGTTGGTGACGTTGCAGCTGATAAATGTTGTCGAAAATAATACCCCAGATGCCACTGGCTTCCGGTGGATGTTGTTGTTGGGTGTTGAGCAGCCATTGATTGAGTTGACGCATTTTCAATAGCATCCAGCCTATGTACAGGCTGCAACTCAATAATAGACTCCAGCCCATTTGATCGGTTATCAATCCCAATACGAAGCCGGATAAAGACAGCAAAATAATACGCTGCAGTTCTGTTGAAAAACCTTTAAGCAAAATATCAGCCTCTAAAAATCCCGAGGATTTTATCAGTCAGGCTTCAAGCCGGGTTGAAAATCTGTAGCCTGTTCCGCGAACAGTTTGAACCAGATCTTCATGACCATCAATTGTTAAGGCTTTGCGCAGTCTGCGAATATGGACATCAACAGTGCGTTCTTCAACATACACATTGCCGCCCCAGACATGATCCAACAATTGACTGCGGGTATAGGCTCTTTCCTGATGGGTGAGAAAAAATTCCAGAAGCCTGTATTCAGTAGGGCCCATTTCAACCAATTGTTGATTGATGGTAATACGATGGCTAACAGGATCCAGGCACAAACCTTTGACTTGTATAGGGGAAGAATTGCTTTGTGGTTCGGTACGGCGCAATACGGCTTTCAATCGTGCGACCAGTTCGCGTGGGGAAAAAGGTTTGGTGATGTAATCATCAGCACCGACATCCAGCCCCTGGATTTTATTATCCTCCTCACCTTTGGCCGTCAGCATAATAATGGGGATGTTTTGTGTGACTTCGTCACGTTTTAATCGGCGGGCCAATTCAATACCACTGGTTCCCGGCATCATCCAATCCAATAAAATCAAATCAGGTTGCTCATCAATAATTTGTGAGTGTGCCTCTTGTGCATTACTGGCTTCAAGGCAATCGTACTCCGCCATTTCCAATGCAACACGCAGCATATCGCGAATGGATGATTCATCATCAACAATTAAAATTTTTCGACCCGTCATAACGCCAACTCAAGTATTACGTTTATGTTGCAGTCTATTAAATGAAATCAACATGACAGAATTATGACAATGGAATTTTATAAATACGATCGGCTGCAATACCAATAAAAACCACCAACCCCACCCAGTGATTATTCAGAAAAGCTTTGAAGCAAGCCGCAGGATCACGGAAACGAATGAGCCATTGTTGATAGGCAAACAAACCGGCGACTAATAAGAGACTCAGGTAATAAACACCGTTCAATGAAAAGTGCTGCCCTATAGTAACCAGTATGTAAAGTGTCAGTAGTTGCAACATGCCAGTAATGATTCGATCCTGATCGCCAAATAAAATTGCGGTGGATTTGACGCCAATCTTGATATCGTCATCACGATCAACCATGGCGTAAAACGTATCGTAGACAACGGTCCACAGAACCACGGCCAAATAAATTAACCAGGCATCCTGAGTGATTTTCCCTGCCTCGGCTGCGAATGCCATAGGGACGCTCCATGCAAATGCAGCCCCGAGAACAACTTGTGGCAGATAGGTATAACGCTTCATAAATGGATAGGTCGCGGCAAGAATCAGTCCGCCAATCGATAGCTGTATTGTCAGCTGGTTGGTCATCAGGACCAATAGAAATGCAATCCCCGCAATCCCCGCAAATAAAATAATGGCTTCTTTGCTGGTTACTGCGCCTGTAGCCAATGGTCGATCCCGTGTGCGCTTGACCCTGCCATCAATATTTCTATCAGCAAAATCATTGATCACACAACCCGCCGAACGCATGAGAATTACGCCGGTAATAAATATCAGCAAATTTTTAATGCTGGGCATAAGTTCAGGTGTTGCCAGCCAAAGGCTCCAGAGTGTTGGCCAGAGCAGCAAGTAAATTCCGATAGGTTTATGCAATCGCATCAGCAGCAAGTAATTTTTAAATTGTGCAAATGAATGCCAGGGCAATTTTTTTTCAGGCGGTTGGATTTTTTGCAGCAATTTATTATCGGGATTGGGTTGCATCATGTATTTGTCAGAATCTTTGCTGGGTAGAGAGTCAATCATGCCTGAATAAAAACAGAGTTTAAACCCTTGGTTGATAACCCGAATGTTAATCATTCGATACAATCACATTATGTTTGATTACTAATTTCCTTAATAAAATCAGGTAAAAAAACCTCACTGACCAATAAAGGTTTTTGCTCAACATAAAATACTGATCGTCTGCCCCACACTGTGTGATCAGGGTGAAGATAGTCAGGTAAATATCCATGCTTGTGGTTAATTCGGGCGACTTCAATCGGGCTGCGCTGCAACCGGGGTTGCTTGAATAAAAATGCGCCCAAAGGTTTGCGGCTGGTTTTACGTAATTGTCTCAATCGACCTGTCAGGCTGGATAATGGCAGAAGACTGCGTGCAAATACCCATGGCTGGTTTTTACCGTATAAAATGACTTCACGTATTAATGTGGCTTGATGTTTTGCGAGTCCAAGTGCGCGCCGTTCATCAAGGCGGATTTTGCCGAATCCCTGAAACAGCACTTTTACTTTAAATTCTCCCTGGCTTTGTGTAATTAATCTGGCGGTGAGTGAGCCTGTATCCTGTAACCAGGCATGTAAATTTCTTTCGCAATACAATTGCATATTCAAACAGCCTGTTTTATGCCAGTGCAATAATAATGTCGGCATGCGCGTGCGTGAGTTTGGGGAGTGCAACTGTCACCTCGAAATCAGAATAATTTTTTTGCAGTTTATCAGAATTGAATTTCTTTCGTGATTTGATATCGCTTGATCAGGAATATCTGGGTACACTTGCCTTCTGGACATATCGAAAGGTGATCTCTTATGCAAAAAAATCAATTGGTTGTGATGCTTGCGAATGAATTGCAATTGACCCCGCACAAGGCTGATTTGGTGGTGTCGTCCTTGATTGAGCAAATTACCAATGCTTTGAGTCGCGGTGAGTCAGTCACATTGCCGGGTTTCGGTAGTTTTAAAATCAGCGAGCGTGCTGCACGTGAAGGCCGCAATCCACGCACGGGCGAAACCATAAAAATTGCCGCCAGCCGCAATGTGGCATTCAAGGCGGGCGTGCAATTAAAAGCAGCGGTGAATTCGTAGGTTGGAAGAGGCGAAGCTGACTTCCGACAATTTTCGAATTGCGCAAACATGTCGGAAGTCGCTGCGCTCTTCCAACTTACCTCGAATAAATAAAAAATTCAGAGAAATAAAAAAATGTCATTAACCAATAAAATTTTGTTGGGCATGGTGCTGGGGATTCTGGTTGGAATTGGTTTCAATTTAATTTTGGCTTTGCCTGATCCCAAAGCAGTGCCATCCAGTGAATTGGGTAAATGGATTCAACTGAATTTAATCAATGGCGTGTTTGATGTTGTTGGCCAAATTTTTGTGGCCTCATTAAAACTGTTGGTTGTGCCCATGGTGTTTGTGTCACTGGTGTGTGGTGCAGCAGCCCTGGGTGGACATAGTCGAATGGGGGTTATGGCGGGCAAGACGCTGGGACTTTATATCTTTACAACAGCTGCTGCTATTGCGTTGGCAATAGTATTCGCTGTTTTTTTTCAACCGGGTGTGGGTATTCAAGTATTGAGCGATGTCAATTACGTTGCGCCAGCATCGCCCTCAATTAAAGAAACGATTATCGATATTATCCCTGACAACCCGCTGGCTGCGATGGTTGAAGCCAATATGTTGCAGGTGATTGTATTTTCAATTTTATTTGGGCTGGCAATTGCCAAAACCGAAACCGCCGCCGGAAAAACCGTATTGAGTTTTTTTGATAATTTGAATTCCGTGATTCTGCGTATGGTGATGTTACTGATGAATCTTGCTCCCTACGGCGTTTTTTGTTTATTGGTAAAATTATTTGCCAGTTTGGGAGTGGCAGGAATTAAAGATTTAGCCAAATATTTTTTTCTGGTGTTATTGGTATTGATTATTCACGGAGCGGTGGTTTATGGCTTTTTATTAAAATTGTTGTCTGGACTAAATCCGCTGATTTTTTTCAAAAAAATGTGGAAGGTGATGGTATTCGCTTTTAGTACATCATCCAGTAACGCAACCTTGCCTATTAATTTACGTACGGTTGAGCACGATCTTGGTGTTGATAATAAAGTTGCGTCATTTTCTGTTCCCCTGGGTGCAACCATCAATATGGATGGCACAGCTATTATGCAGGGCGTGGCAACAGTATTTATTGCACAAGCCTACGGCATAGACATAGGAATTGCCGGTTATTTAATGGTGATACTCACGGCAACTTTAGCGTCGATTGGTACGGCTGGTGTGCCCAGTGTGGGGTTGGTCACATTGGCTATGGTGTTGCAATCTGTTGGTTTGCCGGTTGAAGGTATTGCGATGATTATTGGTGTGGATCGCTTTTTGGATATGGTGAGAACTGCAGTAAATGTCACAGGTGATGCAACTGTGTCAGTCATAGTCGCGAAAAGCGAAAAACTGCTGGATCTGGATGTTTTTCATAATAAAAAACTGAATGCGGAAAATGATCCTGTTTAAATGTTTATTAATATGAGAGCTTAATGAATAGCGCTTTGTGGTTCGGTAAAGTGCAGGCCGATTTTCAGTTCATCCGCCAGGCAAGGCCAACGTTTTATTTCATCAGACCAACCACGGTTTTTATGGGTCTGAATATATTGACGAATGGATTCACTTTCCAGCTTTTGTTCGTTTAACAATAATTCTGCAGAAAATAACACTGCTTGATCCAATAAATTTGCAAAGGGTTCGCCAATTAATTCGTGAGCAATTAAATTGGCCGTAGTGTTATCCATAGGTGTTAATGGAACGCCGCTTTTGCCCATGAAACGATCATTCACTTCTTCCAATAATCTGTGCGACAGGTAGGCTTCGTCTAATAACCCGACGAGATGGCGGGGGTCTTTAATAAGATCGGGTGGCGATAAAAAATAATTGGCTGCTACGGTAATAATAGGTTGTACTTCCTGCTCGATTCTGGCTTCCTGAATAATCGTTTGTATGGCATCAATAAAATCAGGGACATGCGAAATGTAGCGTTCTACAAAATCTGCCAGAGGTTCTACGGAGTTTTCGGGTAATAGTATGGAGCTATGCAAAAAAGGGCGGCGTTTTTGCAAAAATTCCAACAATTTTTCCCGGGCATTCGCTTGGGATTTTGCCTGAATAATTATTTGTTTTATTGAATTCATTGTGGCGCATGCTGATTAAAATTCGTGATCTAACCCTAAACTATAACCAATTAAATACAAGTTATTATTAATATCGTATTTTTATAAAAACCCATTTGGTAGATCATTCAAATGGGTTTTCTTTTAAAACAATAACTTAAAAGGCGCTGGAAATTTTTAAACGCAGAACATTATCGATATCGCCAGTGAAATACTGTTGGAATTGCAATGAAAAATCAATTGTCGATCCACTCCTGCCTATACCCAACACTCCATAAAGCCCGCCATCTATGTCAATATCTTCCGAGTAGCAATTTGAACAGTTGCCAATAGCGCGTTCTGAAAAAAGCATGGCTGAGCCACCTCCCCGAACAGTAAAAAAGCTGAGGTTGTCTGCACCAAAGCGATATCGAGGGCCATACTCCGCGAATACGGACAAAGCGCTTGCGCTGGATTCCTCATAATCCTCATCACCCCAATAATCTTCTACAAGCTGAATAAATTCGTCATTATCGTTATAAAAAATAAAACTCATACCAAGGGAAAGGGTGTTTTCGCTGGTGTTGGTGTAACGTTCGGCAGCGAAACCCAGAGCAAAGGCATTTTTATCAATACCTTGATCCCAAGCCTGCACATCATCAAAGGTCATATGATCCACATGACCTGACCAACTCCATGCAGAGTAGGGTGCTTGAGGTTGTTGCGCGTGGGCGTATAGACCGAAGAACACAAGGGTTGAAAAAGCAAATGAATAAAGAGGTTTCATGAATTGCGATCCTGTAATGGTGGTGACTCTCGAAAGGCTATCAAGATTAGCTGTATCCGGCCTTAATGCACAATTGCATCTGCTTTGATCGTGAATAAATTTTGGTATCTCTATATAATTCGCGCTCTTTCCGCCTGCTGCCGAGTCAATTTATGTCCGATCTTGCCAACAAAACAGCAATCAACAGAACTGCAACCGTCACCCGCAATACGCTTGAAACCAAAATTACAGTCAGTTTGGATCTGGATGGTGGTGGCAAGGGCACATTCAATACCAAAGTCCCGTTTCTTGAGCACATGATGGATCAAATCGCCCGTCACGGGATGATTGATCTGGATGTCACTTGCGATGGCGATGTGCACATCGATGATCACCACTCGGTTGAAGATATAGGCATCACCATAGGTCAAGCGATAGCCAAGGCCATTGGCGATAAAAAAGGCATTCGTCGTTATGGTCATTCTTATGTGCCCCTGGATGAAGCTTTGTCTCGCGTGGTGATCGATTTCTCTGGTCGTCCCGGTTTGGTGATGCAAGTGTCTTTTACGCAAAAACGTATCGGTCAGTTTGATACCGAATTGTTCTGGGAATTTTTTCAGGGCTTCGTCAATCACGCCAATGTGACTTTGCATATCGACAATTTGCGCGGCCACAATTCGCACCACCAAATTGAAACTGTGTTTAAAGCATTTGGTCGAGCGTTGCGTATGGCGCTGGAAAAAGATCCGCGAATGGAAGGTATTACACCTTCAACCAAGGGTAGTTTGTAATTCATGTTAGATGTGAACAAAAAATCGGTGATTGCGGTTATTGATTACGGCATGGGCAATTTGCATTCGGTTGCCAGTGCGCTGAATCATGTTGCACCGGATCAAGAAGTGATAGTCACTTCTGATCCTGCAAAAGTTGCCTCAGCTGATCGTGTGATTTTCCCCGGTGTCGGCGCCATTCGCGATTGCATGGCAGAAATTAAACGTCTCGGTTTCGACAAATTGTTGCGTGAACAAATCGCCACCGGCAAGCCTGTGTTGGCGATTTGTGTTGGCATGCAAGCCTTGATGGATCACAGCGAAGAAAATGACGGTGTTGATTGCATTGGACTGGTTGCTGGCAATGTGAAATTTTTCGGCGAGCAACATAAAGATTCCGCCGGAAATTCGCTGAAGGTTCCTCACATGGGTTGGAATCAGGTTCATCACAACGATCACCCACTTTGGCAAAATATTCCGCAAGATAGCCGTTTTTATTTTGTGCACAGTTTTTATATTTTGCTGAAAGATCAATCACTGGTTGCCGCGACTTGCGATTACGGTTTGCAATTTCACGCAGCCCTGGCGAATAACAATTTATTCGCTGTGCAATTCCACCCGGAAAAAAGTCATACGGCGGGATTGCAGTTATTGAAAAATTTTACGAATTGGAATGGTAACGCTTGATGCTAATTATCCCCGCAATTGATTTAAAAGATGGCCAGTGCGTGCGTTTGCGTCAGGGCTTGATGGATGACTCCACAGTTTTTTCTGATGATCCTGTCGCAATGGCCAAACAATGGGTTGATCAAGGTTGTCGACGTTTGCATTTGGTGGATTTAAACGGTGCATTCGAAGGTAAGCCCGTTAATGGTGGTGTTGTGACTGCTATCGCAAAAGCCTATCCGAATTTGCCGATTCAAATTGGTGGCGGCATTCGCAGTGCAGCGACTATCGAATATTATCTGCAGGCCGGTGTGCAATACGTGATTATCGGAACCAAAGCGGTAAAAGAACCGCAATTTGTAACCGATATGTGCAAACAATTTCCCGGCCACATTATTGTCGGTTTGGATGCAAAAGACGGTTGGGTTGCAACTGATGGTTGGGCCGAAGTTTCCAACATTCAAGCCAGTGAATTAGCCAAACGTTTTGAACAAGATGGCGTCAGCAGTATTGTCTACACCGACATTGCGCGCGACGGCATGATGCAAGGCGTAAATGTGCAAGCGACAGTTGCTATGGCGCAAGCTTCAAGCATTCCGGTGATTGCATCCGGCGGTATTACCGATATGAAAGATATCATCGCGTTAAAAGCGGAATCACACAAAGGCATTTGCGGTGCGATTACCGGTCGTGCAATTTACGAAGGCACTTTGAATATGGCCGAAGCACAAGCCTATTGCGATCAATAACAGGCAAATTTTATGGCTCTTGCAAAACGAATTATTCCTTGTCTTGATGTTGATAACGGTCGCGTAGTCAAAGGCGTTAAGTTTTTGGATATACGCGATGCTGGCGATCCGGTTGAAATTGCCAAACGTTACAATCAGGAAGGTGCGGATGAAATTACTTTTCTGGATATTACCGCAACTCACGAAGGCCGCGACACTACTGTGCACACAGTTGAAAAAATTGCCGCTGAGGTTTTTATTCCTTTAACAGTCGGTGGGGGTATTCGCACAGTCGATGATATTCGCACTATGTTGAATGCGGGTGCTGATAAAGTCAGTATCAATTCTGCAGCAGTATTTAATCCGGATTTTGTAAAAGCTGCTTCAGACAGATTTGGTGCGCAATGTATTGTAGTGGCGATTGATGCAAAAAAAGTCAGCGCAGAAAATGAAACACCACGCTGGGAAATTTTTACGCACGGCGGTCGCAAACCAACCGGCATTAATGCAGTTGAATGGGCTGCGAAGATGGCTGAGTTCGGTGCAGGCGAAATTCTGTTAACCAGTATGGATGGCGATGGAACCAAAAAAGGTTACGATCTGGGTGTGACACGTGCGATCAGTGATGCTGTACCTATTCCAGTGATCGCTTCAGGTGGTGTTGGTAATTTGCAACATTTAGTGGATGGTGTGACATTAGGTCGTGCTGATGCAGTATTGGCAGCGAGTATTTTTCACTTCAGGGAATACACTTTGCAGCAAGCAAAAGAATTTATGCGTGATCAGGGAATTGAGGTCAGGATGTAAAACCAAACAAACAGTAAACAAAAAGGGCCGAGAGGCCCTTTCTGTTTACTCAAATTTTTTGATCTCAGGCAGCTCTATAAAGCCTTAAGAGATCTGTGATTTTGGGTTCGGATTCACAGAGAAACTCTATAAATTCCGTTACTCCCAATTCTGCATCTTTCTGACTGTCAAAGGGTCCTATATCAACACCCTCACGGGTAGTGTAGTACCAATAACTGCCTTTCTGGATAAAACGCGAATTTCGATCAGGAGCATCACCTTGTTCACCAAATCTGTTTGCTGTCGCCATAATAAATTCCTCTAAGTGTAAATACTTGAAACCACCTTGTTCGGGGTGACGGACATCGCAGCCGTATGGCAATTATATGTCTTGTACCGGGATTGCGTTAGATTGTGTTGTCATGGCACTTTATTGTTTTAATAACGAAAGGCATTGTTTTGTGACGTGGTTCTCGGTAAAAAATCCAATTTTGGTAAGAGGGGATTAATTTCCGGTGGATATTCTGCATCTATAGGGCAATAACCCGGCTGAGTTTCAGACCCGGTAAACAGTTCGGAGACCAAAACCAACTCTATTGATTGTTCCCTGGCAATTTTGTGCGCTTCTTGCAATACCTGAATGGTTTCCGGATAAGGGTGACCAATCGCAATTGCACTGCCTTTGGCTTTAGCAATATCGATTGCCAGAAATAGTTGTTTGCGAATCAGGATCAGATTGCGATTGTCATCCAAAAAAACATCTCGTTTACTGCTGGGTAACTGGTGGACTTTGGCCTGATTTAATGCCTGGGTTTTAGCAGTAGTTCGACTATCAATAAAATAAAGTTGATGTAATTTTAGATAACTCATTACCCAGCTCATGACCTGAGCATTCTGGGTTAATTGACTACCCATATGGTTGTTAACTCCCTTTACGTGAGGGATATTCGCCAGATCTTGATTGAGGGTGTGAATCAATTCGGAATGTGAAATGTTATTGGTCAGTGCACCTGGTCCCAAAGGAATATTGCGTTCATTGCTCATGGGTGCATGCAACATAATTTCCTTGCCATTACTGTGTGCAATTTTGGCAAGGCTTTCGCCATGAGGTGTGAATGGTAATACTGCCAGAGTAAGTTTGAACGGAAGCTCAGCCACAGCCAGACCATTTTTTTTATTGTATCCAATATCATCAATAATGATGGCTAGTTTGGCTGTTTCTGACCAGGCATAAACAGGCCATAAAACTGTTAGCAACAAGCAGCATGAAAAATAATTGATTCCGGAAATACCCAAGCTGTTTTGTTGTGCGTCAGTGAATTTCATTGTGAATTGATATTGTGTGTTTCTACAGTACCGTTTTCGGTAGATGCATTAATTTTTGGCATCAGTACCTGTAAACCTTTCAACAAATTAAGTGCTTCCTGCAATTGATTGTCTTCTTTTAATAATTGCAAATTTGAAATACGTTTTTCACGACGACTGGCACTGTTGCTTTCAGTATTTTTATTGGCATTATTTAAGTGGTTGTTAAAATCAGCTTCGGTCGATTGGTTAATACCTTCAACCCGGGTTAGATAAGCTTTTTCAATTACTACATCAGGTGCTATACCCTGTGCTTGTATGGATCTTCCCAAAGGTGTGTAGTACAGAGCAGTAGTTAATTTTATTGCATGATTCTGATCAATCACTGCTGCAGTTTGTACTGATCCTTTGCCAAAACTACGTGTGCCAGCGATCACTGCTCGTCGATGATCTTGCAGGGCGCCTGCTACAATTTCCGATGCTGATGCAGAACCATCATTTATTAATACCACCAGCGGTAAACCAAATGTGTCATCACCCAATCCTGCTTGATAATTGATGTTGCTGTTAGGTAAGCGCCCCTGGGTGTAGACAATTAATCCTCCATCCAAAAAAGTATCAGCAACGGTAATCGCAGCTCCCAATTCCCCGCCCGGGTTGTTGCGTAAATCGAGAATCACTCCTTTTGTTTGCGGGTTTTTATTTAAATAATTATTTAAAATTTTTTGTAAATCAATTCCGGTATTGGATTGAAAGTTGGCAATACGCAGATACAAAAAATCATTTTCCAATGTGCGATAGCGAACACTTTTGACTTTAATAATTTCACGCGTTAATAAAAAATCGAGAGGGTCTTCCAGATCATTACGAAAAATGGTCAGGTTAACTTCACTATTCTTGACGCCGCGTAGTAGTCGGGTGACTTGCGTAATCGATAGCCCTTTAACCGGACTGTCATCAATCCGCACAATCCTGTCTCCGGATTGAATTCCTGCTTTACTGGCGGGGCTGTCATCAATAGGTGATATAACAGTAATAAAACCTGATTTGAGACCTATCTCCAAACCAATTCCGGCAAATTCTCCTGTAATGGAGTTTTGCAAATCGGCAAATTCATTTTTATCAAGATAAGCTGAATGAGGGTCGAGTTCGGAGATCATGCCTTTAATGGCGTAATCAATCAGTTCGGCATCGCCAATTTCTTCAACATAGGATTTTTTAACTTGAGTATAGGCCTGAACAAATCGTTCGAACTCATTTGAAGTCAAATCTGAATTTTTGTCGTCTGCAAAACAATAAGCCGTAGCAAGTAAACAACCTATGGCAACACAATAATTGATACGCATAAATTTCTCTGGATTAACCTGGTGCTAGCCAGGTACTGGGGTCAACGGGTTTGCCGTTGTGTCGAATTTCAAAATAAACACCATCGGTTGATTGGCCGCCGGAATTGCCGACTACAGCAACGGATTCACCTGCAATAACAGGATCTCCGGCTTTTTTTAATAATCGCTGATTGTGTGCATACAAAGATAAAAATCCTTCGCCGTGATCGATGATAATCAGAAGTCCATGCCCGCCGAAATAATCAGCAAATACCACCCGGCCATGATGCACAGCAATCACTTTATTACCTGCATTTCCGGCAATGTAGGTTCCATTCCAATTGAGTTGTCCTGCAATTCGTGGGCTACCAAAACGGTGAAGAATTTTACCCTGAGTTGGCCAGGGTAATTTTCCTTTGCGAACAGAAAATTTCTCACCACCTTTTGGCAGCGGAACATAAGCTGGAGATTTTAATGCGCCACTGGATGCAATTTTTCGTGTAACCCGACTCAGCAGTACTTGAAGTTTTTGTCTGTCTTCATTGAGCTGTGTCAACTCTTGCTGTTTGTTTTTAATTTGGGAATTTACTTTGTGCAGTGCAACCTGACGCTCTTTATGTGCGCTGCCCAAAGCATTTCGTTGTTGATCCAGTTGCGTTTGCATGGCTGCCAATTGCAAGGTTTTTTTTTCAATATCCGGTGTGATGGTATCTATTCTTGAAATGGTGTTGCGGTAACTCTCCACTTTTTTTTGTTGGGCCATCACGAAATATCCGTGATAAGTCATTAGTCGTGATAATTTATCAGGGGATTCCTGATTCAGTAATAACTTGATATCGCTTTGTCGCCCCAGCTTATAAGCAGCCAATATTTGTGCTGAAATTTTTTCTTGTTGGTTGTTGCGTTGTTGTTCCAGCTGGCTCCGTTCTTGTTTCAGATTGTTTAAGTCCTGATTTTGCTTGTTCAATTCTTTTTTGATGTCATCTGCTTTTTTTTCCAGTTCATTAATCTGGGTTTCAGATTTTTCCAGATCTTTTTGTAAATCCGATCGCGCTCCTTGAACAGACTTTAATTCTTTTTGCAGTGCTGCAATTTCTTTTTGTAACTTTTCCATATCAGCTTTTTCATCGGCCTGAACTGTGCCAATGAAGATAAATGCCAGTGATAGAAAAATAATTTTTTTCATTAAGGTGTCGATATAAAATGAGCCTAAAGGGTTTATCCGGGAACGTCTTGCAGGGGCAGATGTGATCTGCCCCTGAAAATTAAACCAATTTAATCAAATTGCGTCCGGTCATTTCTTTAGGTTGGGTGATATTCATTAAATGCAACATGGTCGGCGCGACATCTGCCAATGAGCCACCTTTCTCCATCACAGCAGGGCGATGACTAAAGAAAATAAACGGCACAGGTAAAGTGGAATGTTGAGTGTGTGGCTGCCCGGTTTCTTCATCAAACATTTCTTCCACATTACCGTGATCTGCTGTAATTAAAGCTTCTCCGCCGACTTTTTCAACTGCGGCCAGTACTTTCCCCAAGGCAATATCAACAGCTTCGACCGCTTTGACGGCAGCATCAAATAAACCGGAGTGACCCACCATGTCGCAGTTGGCATAGTTGCAGATAATCGCGTCATATTTCCCTGATTCAATTGCCGCCACTAATTTTTCGGTGACTTCCGGAGCACTCATCTCGGGTTGCAAGTCATAGGTGGCTACTTGTGGTGAAGGAACCAAAATACGATCTTCACCGGGATAAACCACTTCATTGCCTGCATTAAAAAAGAAAGTGACGTGCGCATACTTTTCAGTTTCAGCAATACGCAGTTGGGTTTTACCGATAGATGATAAATATTCGCCGAATGAATTGGTTAAATCTTCTGGCGGAAAAGCAATCGGTGCTTTAATACTTGATGCGTATTCTGTGGTTTGTACAAATTTGGCAATTTGTGGATGTAATTCGCCGCGATCAAATCCGGCAAAATGTTCATCAATTAATGCATTGGTAATTTCACGGGCGCGATCAGGACGGAAGTTCATAAAAATAACTGAATCACCATCATTAATCGTAGCCACTTCCTCATCTTCCGCGCAGATTACGGTGGCTTTAACGAACTCATCATTTTCACCGCGTTCATAAGCCGCTTTTAATCCATCGAGCGCGGTCAGTGCATCAAATTCTGCATCGCCAGTGACCATTACGTCATAAGCTGCTTTCACTCTGTCCCATCGATTATCGCGATCCAGCGCAAAATAACGGCCCACAATCGAAGCGGTTCTGCCAACACCCACTTCTTTAAAAATTGCATCGGCTTTTGCCAAAGAAGTGTCTGCACTGCGTGGTGCAGTGTCACGTCCGTCCAAAAATGCGTGCAGATAAATTTCTTTGGCGCCGCGCTGCGCTGCCATTTTGATCATGGTGTAAATATGATCCTGATGACTGTGCACACCACCTTCCGAGAGCAGGCCTAAAATGTGCACTGCTTTGCCGGTATTGATTGCGTGATCAATAGCATCGACGTACACCGGATTTGTAAAAAAGTCGCCATCGCTAATTGCTTTGTTGATACGCGTAAAACTTTGGTAAACCACCCTGCCTGCACCAATTGTCATATGGCCTACTTCCGAGTTGCCCATTTGTCCTTCAGGTAAACCTACTGCCATGCCTGAAGTTTCAATCAGGCTGTTGGGGCGCTTCCAGAGTTGGTCATAAATCGGTGTTTTTGCGGCGCGGACGGCGTTGTATTGGGTTTTTTCCGAAAATCCGTAGCCATCCAAAATCAATAATACGAGGGGCTTTTTTGCAGTCATGTGTGCAGTCATAGGAGTCACTTGTGGTGGGGTAATAAAAACAGGCTGCCATTTTACGGTTAATGCCGCAAGTGATAAAGCATTAACCCGATATGATTTTGAGGGAGGTTATTTTGATCCCGGGCTTAAATTATTGTGTCGTAAAAACATTACGACGACGCTGATGATGGTTAGTGGTAATACAAAGCCAAGCATTACCGCATTAAGTGAATCAACGGGATGATTTTGTGCCATCAAAATCAGATAGCAGGTATAAACCACGTAATAGAACAAAAATACTGCACCATTAAAGCGTGAAATCTGTTGGCCTGTTGCAAAAATTGGCAGGCAGGCTATTGCTACTGCAATCATGATCCACAAATCAAAATTGATAACACTTTCCGCAATTCCAAGGCCAGTGCTGCCCGATGCCATGGCAGCTAATCCCAGGCAACCAAGAATATTAAATGTGCTGCTGCCGACAACATTGCCAACTGCAATGTCGCGCTCTCCTTTTATGGCTGCAACCACAGATGTGGCGACCTCAGGCATTGACGTACCGGCGGCAACAATTGTCAGTCCTATCACCAGGTCGCTGACACCCAGGTGTTTTGCAAAAATAACAGAGGATGTAACCAGCCACTTTGATCCTAAAACCAGCAATCCCAAGCCTGCGATTATTAATAAAATCTGCACCGGTTTACTATTGTCCCATGATGAGTGGCTGGCATATTCATCAGAATATTCTTCTTTTACTGCTGCTGATTCTTTGCGGGATTGGTAAATTAAAAATGCTGTGTATGTCAGCAATAAGGCAAACAATATAATCCCGTCAATCAGGCCCAATCGTCCATCGATGCAAATGGCGAGCAGCAAAACCGATGCACCGACCATAATTGGCACTTCCTGGCGAATAATTTGTACGTTCACTATCAAGGGTGTGATTAATGCGGAAACGCCTAAAATAAACAACACATTAAAAATATTGCTGCCGACAACATTCCCTATTGCAATATCGGTTTGATTTTGTAAAACAGCACCCACAGATACTGCCATCTCCGGAGCACTGGTACCGAAAGCGACAATTGTCAGGCCTACAACCAGCGGGGATATGCCGAATGACATGGCAAATTTGGATGCACCTCTCACCAGAACATCCGCACCAACGACCAGTAGTGCCAAACCCGCAATAAACATCAGTATTGTCATTGCCATCCCCAAAAAAATTAATGTGATTTATTGATTTTCAATTGGCCGACGAAATTACAAGGTTTTTGTCGTGAATCCAATTGTTCCCTGATGATTTTTTCCCACGCGGTTGTGCACGCACCGGTGGAGCCAGGTAAACAAAATATCAAGGTGTGGTTGGCGAAACCGGCGGTGGCACGTGATTGGATTGTTGATGTGCCGATTTCTGCAAATGATATTTGTCGAAATAATTCACCAAAACCCACAACGGTTTTATCAAACAAAGGAACCATTGCTTCGACAGTTGAATCGCGCCCGGCAAAACCCGTTCCTCCTGTAATCAACACAACTTGTGTCTGAGTATCCGCAATCCAGTTGGAAACCACGGCGCGAATTTGGTAAATATCATCCGTTACCAGTTTTCTGTCATGCAATTTATGGCCTGCTGTTGTGAGTAAATCTTGCAGCTTTTGGCCTGAAGTATCAGTTGCAAAATTGCGAGTATCGGAAACGGTTAGCACGCAAATATTTAAGGGTACAAATTCTTTTTGTGATGACATTTATCCTCCGGTCATATTCATAAAACGAACAATTTGTGGTTCTTCATGCAAATTAAAATGATGTTTTTCCGGTTTCTGTTGCATGGAATTGATGATGGCTTGTTTTAATTCTTCGGCTGGGTATGCGCTTTCGCGCAATACTTTTCGTAAATCAACACTATTTTCCTGGCCCAAACACAACAGGAGTTGACCGGTGGCAGTGATGCGTACACGATTACAGCTGCTGCAAAAATTTTCGGAATGGGGTGAAATAAAACCTATACGCGATGAATGATTGGCGAGTCGCCAATATTTTGCGGGGCCATCGTGATTTTCTTTTTGATTGTCGGGAATTAATTGAAAATCCTGCCGCAATATTTGCCGTAATTCAGCGCTGCTGACAAATTCGGTGTTGCGGCCGTGCTCATCAATTTTGCCTAGCGGCATTTCTTCAATAAAACTGATATCAATTTTTTTATCCAGTGCAAATTGCACCAGATGCTTCACCTCATGAGCATTGTAATGTTTAAGGGCAACACAATTGAGTTTGATAGAGGCAAACCCTGCATCGATGGCGGCATCAATTCCTTCCAGTACCTGTTGTAAATTGCCTATGCGAGTCAAGCGGCGGAAATTATCAGCATCAAGACTGTCCAGGCTGATATTAATACGTGTAACACCGGCGGCTTTTAATTCCAGTGCATGGCGTTTGAGATGGGTGCCGTTGGTGGTTAGACAGAGCTGCTTCAATAAAGGTAACTGCCCTAATGTTTGGGCCAACTCGATTATGCCTCTGCGGATCAAGGGTTCTCCGCCAGTGAGTCGTATTTTGGTAACCCCCAGTTCACTTAATACTTGGCCTAAAAGAGCGAATTCTTCAATGCTGAGAACCTGATCACGAGGTAAAAACTCCATTTCTTCGGCCATACAATAGGTACAGCGCAAGTCACAGCGGTCGGTAACCGACATGCGAACATAGGTCACCTGACGACCGAAGCTATCAATTAATGGCATAGACATAGATTTGCTGGCTGTATTGAGAATTAAGGATCTTAACCCAATAAACAGGGTTTTGAGCAGGTTCTATTTTGGATCATTTTGGGTTTTATCGGGTAGTTATCTTCCCGGGGTAGGTTCATGTGCCTATGTTGGGGTTGATGCGGTAGCTTTCTGAGGTAACAAAAAACACAAAAGCACCAATATGATTCAGTGTGCTCCATTTGTTTGTTTATTATCGGTGCAAATTTAATTTTCCATAGCATTGTTTTTTGCTCCATAAAAGATCCATCTTGCACCACATATGATCACAGGGCGTCGTCGATTGATTCAATTTTTATTGTCATTAATACCAAATTAATATCACACTCCTCAGCTAAGCCACTGAAACTCCAATTAAAAAAATAATTTAATTTTAAAAATGCATTATGGCATTGCGATTGCAAATACCTGTTCATGATTT
Organism: uncultured Cellvibrio sp.; assembly: GCA_946481095.1. Next base: position 10,386 of record CAMLML010000032.1, on the reverse strand, counting down.
TACAGATTGAATAATCAATCGTCTTTTAAGGTGCAATCATGAATTATTTGCCACATTCCCATTTGTCATCCTTTTCCGGTCGGTTGGATTCTGTGGTGCCTGTTCGTGCCTCCAAAGTTGGCAAAGTGTTTTTAGTGGGCGCAGGTCCCGGCGATGTTGAATTGCTCACAGTAAAAGCCCTGCGCATCATTCAGACGGCTGATGTTATTTTTTATGATTATCTGGTGAGTGCAGAAATTTGTGCGCTTTTTCCAAAAAATATTCCGGCAATTTACGTTGGCAAAGCTAAAAACCAACACAGCATTGCACAAGAGGATTTAAATCAATTGTTGGTGCAGCAAGCGCTTGCCGGTTTAACCGTTTGTCGTATTAAAGGTGGTGATCCATTTGTGTTTGGTCGCGGTGGTGAAGAATTAATGGAATTGCGAGCAGCCGGAATTGAATCAGAAGTGGTTCCTGGAATTACCTCGGCATCGGGTTGTGCAACTTACGCCGATATTCCTTTAACCCATCGCGGTATTTCCCAGGGGTGTACTTTTGTTACGGGGCACGCGGAAAAAAGTTTGGACGTAAATTGGTCTGCACTTGTACAGCTCAATCACACTTTGGTTTTTTATATGGGTTTAACTCGTGCCGGTGACATCACTCGCGAATTATTAAACGCGGGAATGAATGCGAATACTCCGGTTGCGATTATCGAAAATGGTTGCCGTAAAAATCAGCGCAACATCATTACAGAATTAAGTGATTTACCTGATGCCGTTTCACGCGAACAAGTGCAATCACCTGCGTTAATTATTGTGGGTAATGTCGTGAATTTAAAATCGGAATTGGAATTGGTAGTTGAGCGGCAACGGATGAGTTTGTCGGCTTAAAGCCCTCACCCTGGCCCTCTCCCGGAAGGAGAGGGAATAGAACTTCGTAGAAAATTTTTACAGAAGAAGCTGGGAGAGCAGGGAATCAATCCTCTCTTCTTCCGGGAGAGGGTTAGGGTGAGGGCAAAAAATTTTTCAAATCAAAAAGCGTTAAAAAACGTGAGGCATTTATGAAGAAGAGAATAGTAGTTGTTGGTAATGGAATGGTAGGGCACAAATTTATTGATAATTTGGTGAACCATGCTGACGCTGGGCAATATCATGTCGTGACATTTTCGGAAGAGCCGCGTCTTGCTTATGATCGCGTGCAGCTGTCCAAATATTTTTCTGGCTCTACAGCCGAAGATCTGGCCTTAACCACACCGGATTATTATCAATCCAAATCAGTTGAGTTTATTTTAAAAGACAAAGTTGTCGATCTGGATTTTGAAAACAAAGAAGTTATCACTGCGTCAGGTCGTCGCGAGGCCTACGACAAATTGGTTTTGGCGACAGGTTCATTCCCTTTTGTTCCACCTATCCCCGGCAACAAAAATGAACATTGTTTGGTGTATCGCACAATTGAGGATCTGGAAGCTATAACTGCCTCTGCACAACAAAGCAAAATTGGTGTTGTAGTGGGCGGTGGTTTGTTAGGTTTGGAAGCAGCCGCGGCATTGAAAAATTCCGGTTTGGAAACTCATGTGGTGGAATTTGCTCCACGATTAATGGCAGTGCAATTGGATGAAGGTGGCGGCAAATTATTGCGTCGCAAAATTGAAGCCATGGGTGTGAAGGTTCACACACAAAAAGCGACAAATGAAATTGTTGCCGGTACCGAGGCGCGTTATCGCATGAATTTTGCGGATGGTAGCTACCTTGAAACCGATATGATTTTATTTTCTGCCGGTATTCGTCCACAGGATGAGCTGGCTAGAAAATGTGGCATTACAGTTGGTGAGCGCGGTGGTATTACAGTTGACAACAATTGCCAAACTTCAGTGAAGGATGTTTACGCGATTGGTGAATGTGCACTTTGGAATAATCGTATTTTTGGTTTGGTTGCACCCGGCTATCAAATGGCAAAAGTGGCTGTATCGCATATCACAGGCGGTACAGAACAATTTACCGGTGCAGATATGAGCACCAAATTAAAATTGTTGGGTGTGGATGTGGCATCGATTGGCGACGCGCATGGCAACACTCCGGGTTCATTAAGTTATACCTACAGCAATGATGTTGATGAAGTTTATAAACGCATAATTGTTTCTGCTGACAATAAAAAATTGTTGGGTGCAGTCATGGTAGGTGATGTTGAGGCCTATGGTACCTTGCAGCAAATGTGTGTGAATGGAATGGATTTGCCGGAAGATCCGAATGGATTGATTTTGCCGAATGTTGAAGGGGGTGGAGCAGGTTTGGGTGTTGATGCACTGCCGGATACTGCGATGATTTGTTCTTGTTACGATGTGAGCAAGGGTGCAATTTGTTGTGCGGTGCAAGATGGTGCTCGCACAATGGGCGATATCAAAGCCGTTACCAAAGCGTCAACCGGTTGTGGTGGTTGCACTGCACTGGCCAAACAAGTGATGGACTCCGAATTGAAAAAATTGGGCGTGGAAGTCAGCAATCATATTTGCGAACACTTTCCGCATTCACGTAAAGAATTGGCTGATATTGTTCGCGTAAAACAAATCAAAACTTTCGATGAATTATTGGATCAGCATGGTAAAGGCTTGGGATGCGATATTTGTAAGCCTGCGGTTGCTTCTATACTCGCTTCTTTCTGGAATGAATATGTTCTCGATAAAAAACATATTGGTTTGCAGGACACCAACGATATTTTTCTTGGCAATATGCAGAAAGACGGTACCTACTCAATCGTACCGCGTGTTGCCGGTGGTGAAATTACACCGGATAAATTAATTGCCTTGGGGCAGGTTGCAAAAGAATACAAGCTTTACACCAAAATCACGGGTGGTCAGCGTATTGATTTGTTTGGTGCACAATTACATCAGTTGCCGGATATCTGGAAAAAATTAGTCGATGCCGGTTTTGAAACGGGTCACGCTTATGGCAAATCATTGCGTACAGTGAAATCTTGTGTAGGTTCAACCTGGTGTCGTTATGGTGTGTTGGATTCTGTTGGCATGGCAGTCACTTTGGAAAATCGTTACAAAGGTGTACGTGCGCCACACAAAATGAAATTTGGTGTTTCGGGTTGTACTCGCGAATGTGCAGAAGCTCAATCAAAAGACTTTGGTGTAATTGCAACTGAAACCGGTTGGAGTTTGTATGTGTGTGGTAATGGCGGTATGCGTCCACGTCATGCTGATTTATTCGCAACCGGTTTGGATGATGCAACGCTAATTGCTTACATTGATCGCGTGATGATGTTTTACATTCGTACCGCAGATCGTCTACAGCGTACATCGGTGTGGTTGGAAAATATGGAAGGCGGGTTGGCTTATCTGAAAAAAGTTGTTATCGAAGACAAATTGGGTATTTGTGCTGAGTTGGAAGAGCAGATGAAATACAACATCAGCCAATATCAATGCGAATGGAAAACCACAGTCGAGAATCCGGAATTACATAAACGCTTTAAACATTTTATTAACTCCAATGATCGCGACGAAAATCTTGCCTACGTTGTTGAGCGCGAACAAATTCGTCCCGCTACAGCCTTGGAAAGAAATAATTCGGGAATTCAGTTTGTGGAGTTGGTGGATTAATTAAACTCCCTCACCCCAACCCTCTCCCAGAGGGAGAGGGGGCTGAATTCACTTCGTGGTGAATCACATGGGAGTCTATCCCCTCTCCCTTTGGGAGAGGGTTAGGGTGAGGGCAAACTTACAGCGAGAAAAAATCATGAGCGAAAAAAACTGGATTGGTGTCTGCTTCGAAGAAGATTTGTTAGAGGATACAGGCGTGTGTGCCAAAGTGAACGACAAACAAATTGCGATTTTCAAATCGCGTCGGCTACAACAATTATTTGCCATTTCCAATTATGATCCCGTTGGTGAAGCCAATGTGTTATCGCGTGGAATTTTGGGATCAATCGGCGATGCGGTAGTGGTGGCATCACCTTTATATAAAGAACATTTTAATTTGGTGACAGGTGAATGTCTGGAAAAACCGGAATACAAAGTCGATGTATTTCCTGTGCGAATTAAAGAAGGCCAGGTACAAATACAAGCCTAAGTAACGAATTTTAGTTTTCTCCCCGACTTCTTCGACTGCTTCATGAGTCGGCTTATGGGCAAACCTTGGTTTGCCCTTTTTTTCTTAAAAAATTCTGAAACTCTGTTTGGCACCTGCATAACAAAATCCTTTCTTGTACACTGGTTTTCTTGATAAACGATAAATCAGAGTCATTCTATGTTAAAAATTCTTTGCCTGATCCTGGCATTTAGTCTGGTAGCTTGTACGGAAAAATCTGATAAGCCCTCAGTGGTGGTTGTGGACAATGCTGTCCCCGCTAAATCTGAATCTTCAGTTTTTCCTGAAACTATTCCTGGTTACTACAATCAGGAGGAAAAATATTGGGAATCATCAGATGAAAGATACCGAACTTCACCTATGTCAGATCCAACTTATTCGCAGCTTTCTCATTACGATGCTGAAGGCAATTCATTGGGTATGGGGATAGTGAACAATCAAGGAAAAATAATCGTAAAGCCAATTTATGATGCAATGTATGTTGGGTTTGTTGATGGTGTGTGCAAAGTCGCCATAACAGACAAATCGGGAAATCAGAAATGGGGATTTGTTAACGAGAAGGGCGAAGAAATTGTTGTGCCGCAATACGATCACATATCATCAGGTGCCGCAAAGGATGGGCTGATTGCGGTAGGGAATGGCGAACTGCATGGTTTTATTGATGTGACCGGTAAAATTATTATCCCAATTCAATATGCCAGTACAGAAATTGTGGGTGATGGCATGATCGCCGTGATGAACGAACCGCAAAAATGGGGTTATATCAATTATCAAAATCAATTAATTATTCCTATGCAGTTTTGGAGCCCGTCCCCTTTTGAAAAAGGTAAAGCGGTCGGGTTACAAAAAGACGATGGTGAATTTACTGTGTACACCGACGGAAGAATTGAACAAACCACAAAATGGTGATGATCTCGGTACCTGGGCAATTTAATCAATAGGAATTCTAATATGGCAAATAAAATATTTTGGGTTGATGGTGAAAACCCGCAGATGATTGCGGCATATGAACAGGCGCAAGCCAAATTTAAATATTGTTGGCGGGAATTGTCCTGGGAATCACGTCGAATTGTTCCGGCGCTGGATTTTGCCTATGCAAAAATTGCATTTTCCCAAGATCAAAATGGTGAGAACAGAGTCGAGCATATGTGGGTAGGGGAATTATATTTTGATGGCGATTTTATTTATGGAGAATTATTAAATGAGCCCAACGAACTAACCAACTTAGCGCAGGGCGATAGAGTGATGGTGCCATTGGAGCAGCTGAGTGACTGGTTGTTTTTATGTCAGGGCAAACCCTACGGTGGTTTTAGCATTCAAGCGATGCGCGCGAATATGGATCAAGATGAACGCACTCAACATGATGAAGCCTGGGGAATAGATTTTGGTGATCCGGATAATTTTGAGTATGTTCATGGGCAAGCAGACAATCCGCAAAATCTGCAAGAGGATCCCATGAGTACTAATATGCAACAAAGCCTGCGCGAATTTTTGCAGCAGCATCCAAGCGAAATTACAAAGCAATCAGAAGGCGGCATGACCTTTTTGCATCGCGAAACTATTGCCGGTAACGCGTCCAGTGTAAAAATTTTATTGGAATTCGGTGCAGATAAATCGATTAAAGATGCCAAAGGGAAAGCAGCGTTGGATTATGCAAGGCAATTGGATTGGCAGCATATTGTTCAATTGCTAGCTTAAATATTGGCGTTTTTTAGAAACTATATGATAGGGGCATCAAGATGATCCATCCTGCAAATGAAACTAACAAGATGATATTTTTACATGGCTGGGTTCCCGCATTATTGGCCTTGATTGTCTTGGCGTCCTCTGTGGCGGCGGATCTGATCTGGCCTGGAGATCATTGGATGATGAGGTCTGGGGCAGTTGTAACAGTTCTTGGTGCATATGTTGCGTATCGTGATGCCAAAAGAACTTTCAAGGAAGTAAATGGAGATGTATATATCAATACTATGTTGCCATATAGATTGATATCTGTTTTTCTTGTAGTTATAGGAACTTTTGTTTGGGGTTATGGAGATTTGATACTGTAAGGCTGTTGATTTAAAGAGTATGCTTTTAACGGAGTATAAATATGATTCTCAATGTTTGTGTGGAAATTGAAAACAAAAGTCATTGGATAGAAATGCCTCATCGTTTGTATTATGAATTTGTTCACAAGTCTTTATTAACTTTACAAAGTTTAAAGCCGGAGGTAAGTAAAATTCATGCCTCAAAAGATTTTTGTAAGACGAATTTGGATAAGCTCTATGAGAATCAAATGGCAATGAACGGCGTTGTCGTTTATAGCGCATTGGCTTTAGAAGCTTACATAAATTATTATGCCACTAGATATGCTATAGCTTTTCACAAAGATTATGAAAAATCATTATCTACACTTAACAAATGGAAAATATACCCACACCTTAAAACTAAAAAAATATTAAGTGAAGATGTTTTGGAAAAAATTAAGAAGATATTCAAATTGAGAAATGATATTGTGCATCCAAAGTCGAGCAAAGCTGTAGTAGGGGGTGCTCAAAGTGGATCGCTTAATATTCAGAAAAAAATAAAATCTATGGATATGAAATCATTTGTTGTTGATCTAAATTCTATTTTTAATGCTGTATCAAAAATTGATGGTGATGAAAAAGCCATGAATAAACAGAATCCATGGCTTATTTATGATTAAGGTACAGTGTATTGTTTGTTAATTACTGTTCTTCAATCACCACCAATGTCTGCCCAGCCTGAACACGATTACCATCGGTTTTTAACAAATGCGTAATCACGCCATCACAAGGCGCTGTAATATTAATTTCCATTTTCATGGATTCTAGAATCAACAAAATATCGCCCGCTTTGATTTTATCGCCGACTTTGACTTGAGTTTGCCACACGCTGCCGGAAACAGAACTGTCGACGCGAATTGCGTCTTCGGGGAATTCTTCTTCTGAGTTGGTTTCTTCAACTTCTGTTTGTTCATAGTTGAATTGCCCATTGGCGTGCCATCTCGCTAATTCTTCGGCGAAGGCTTGTTCGCGTTGTTCAGTGAAACTGGTAATTGATTTTTCGTTTTGCTGAATAAAATCTTGATAATCTTTTAGATTGAATTGTGTCTCTTCAATTTTCAAAGAATACCGGCCTTGCGGGAAGTCGCGACGAATTTGGATTAATTCTTCTGCGCTCACCGGATAGAAACGAATTTGATCAAAAAATTGCAACAACCAGGGTTGTGAAAATTCTGCTGTGCGTTTGTAGCGATTCCACATTTGCAGTGTGCGGCCCACAAATTGATAACCGCCTGGGCCTTCCATGCCATAAATACACATATAGGAACCGCCGATACCGACAGAATTTTCGGCTGTCCAGGTGCGCGCAGGATTATATTTGGTAGTCACTAAACGATGACGCGGATCAACCGGTGTTGCAACCGGCGCGCCCAAATACACATCACCCAGACCCATCACCAAATAAGATGCATCGAATACAATTTTCTTCACAGCTTCTATGGAATCCAAACCATTAATGCGGCGAATAAATTCGAGATTGCTCGGGCACCAAGGTGCATTGGCTCTAACGGATTGAATATATTTTTGAATGGCCAGCTGACAAGCTTCATCATCCCAGCTCAGTGGAATGTGAACTATACGTGAAGGCACTGACAAGGCTTGTAATTGAGTGGATAAAAATTTCTCTGCTGTTTCCAAATGTGTGAGCAGGTTATTGAGTGACAGGGTTTGGCTGTCGTAATGAATTTGCAGCGAGCGAATACCGGGCGTTAATTCGCGTAAACCTGCTAATGGATTTTTTTCCAGCCATTGCATCAATGCGTGTGCGCGAAAACGCAATTTAATATCCAGTTCCAGTTTTCCGTATTCCACTAACAGGAAATGGTCGCCCGCAACACGATAAACAATATTCTCACCCACTTGATCGGCACTTAGCGATTTTACTATGGGTGAAATTAATTCAGTTTTTGCAGGATTGACGTCAATCGCTTGCAATTGAGTAATGGATTTATCTTGCGCTGCTTCAATCGCCACTGCATCAGCAAGAGTCACCGGAATAAATCGAATTTTATCGCCAGCGCGCAGTTGCCCCAGTTTCCATAGATCCGCAGTGATTACTGTTGCCGGACAAACAAAACCACCGAGTGAAGGACCGTCGGGGCCGAGAATCACCGGCATATCACCAGTAAAATCCACAGTACCAAATGCGTAAGCATTGTCGTGAATATTGGATGGATGCATCCCCGCTTCGCCGCCAGAATCGCGTGCCCATTCGGGCTTGGGGCCGATTAAACGCACACCGGTACGGCTGGAGTTGTAATGCACTTCCCAGTCAGTTTGAAAAAAGTTGGCTATATCTTTTTCAGTAAAAAAATCCGGCGCGCCGTGTGGGCCATAAATCACACGCAACTGCCATTGATTGTTGATTGCAGGAATTAATTTTTCATCAAGAGAAGTCAACTCAATCGATGGATTGGATTTTTCCACATCCAAACGCAACACATCACCAGCACGCAAGGCGCGGCCGTTGTGGCCACCGAATTGTCCCAGAGTGAATGTCGATTTTGAATTGAGATAGTCCGGGCATTGAATGCCGCCCGCAATACACAAATAACTTCTCGCACCTTTGTCGCTAATGCGGCCCAGTTGCAACACTTGTCCCGCATTAATGTGAATAATTTGATTGATAGTAATTGGGGTTCCATCCAATTTCGCGTCGATCATCGCACCGGTAATCACAGCTTTGGTGGCGCAACTGAATTTTAATGTTGGCCCTTGTAAAGTGATTTCCAAACCCGCTGCATTCGTATCATTTAGCAACAGTTGATTGCCCAAGCGGAATGATCGCGAATCAAACGCGCCTGATGGCGGTACACCTACTTGCCAATAACCGGTGCGGCCGGGGAAATCCTGAATAGTCGTTTGGGTGCCGCCTTGAATCACATCAATGCGCGCAGGTTGATACACAAAATGATTTAAATAACGCGTGGTGATTTTGGCATCAACAAAAGTTTGATCTTTGAGTAAATCCTGTAAATAACCCAGATTGGTTTCGATACCATAAAGGCGAGAACTCTTAAGCGCTGATTGCATGCTGCTGATGGCTTGTTCACGATTGCTTTCGTGCACAATAATTTTTGCGAGCATGGGGTCAAAAAATGCAGGCACCTCAATGCCGGAACTGATCCAATGATCGATTCGCAAATTGTTATGAGTTTCGGGAAATTCTACCTGGCTCAATAAACCGGCACAGGGTTGAAAGTTTAGTGCGGGATCTTCAGCGTATACACGCACTTGAATTGCGTGACCTTGAGGTGATAACTGGCTGCGAAGTTGATCAAGAAGCGGTAATTCATTTGCTGCTTGTTTCAGCATCCACTCGACCAAATCCACCGAATAGACTTCTTCAGTTACACCGTGTTCAACTTGCAGGCGTGTATTGACTTCCAGAAAATAAAATTGGTTTTCCAATGAATCGTAAATAAATTCAACTGTGCCTGCGTTACGATAATTTACTGATGCCAATAAATTTTCAGCCACTTTTTGCATTTCATGGCGTTGCTTATCCGGCAGATTGGGGGCGGGGCACTCTTCAACTACTTTTTGATTTCGACGTTGGCTTGAACAATCACGCTCGCCTACAGCTAATGCTCGGCCTTTGCCGTCACCAAAAATTTGCACTTCGATATGGCGTGCTGCGGCAATAAATTTTTCGAGGAAGACACCATCGTCGGCAAAATTATTTTTGCCCAGGCGTTTGACTGAATCGAAACCTTTAATTAAATCCTCTTCTGTGTGGCAAAGTTGCATACCAATGCCACCGCCACCTGCGGTGCTTTTTAGCATCACCGGGTAGCCGATTTTGTTGGCGAAAAATTTGGCATCCTCCAGGTTTTTTAACAGATCAGTACCAGGGCAGAGTGGCACGCCCGCAGCTTGAGCTAATTCGCGCGCTTTGTGTTTCAAACCGAATATTTGCATTTGTTCAACGGTTGGCCCAACAAAGACTATGCCTGCTGCTTCGCAGGCTGCGACAAACTCTGCATTTTCACTGAGAAAACCGTAACCGGGATGAATAGCTTGTGCGCCGGTTTTTTTGGCAATCTCGATAATTTTTTGTTTATCCAGATAGGTTTTGGCCGCTGCGCCTTCACCTAATGACCAGGCTTCGTCTGCCAATGAAACATGCAATGAATCACGATCCGCTTCTGAATAAACGGCAACTGATTGGATATTGAGTTTTTTAAGTGTGCGAATAATGCGTGTTGCGATTGCACCACGATTGGCGATAAGAACTTTGGTAA
>CAMLML010000031.1 GCA_946481095.1 uncultured Cellvibrio sp. | reverse complement strand
TCGGTAATTAATCCATTCTCGACTTTATATACCGATACATATTCAGTCTCTGTGGTGCCGTAAATTACCGTTTCATGGTTAATGACATAAGAGTCTTTTTGAATTTGATGATGAATTTTAACTTTCACTTTTCCTTCTTTTAACATCGGCTCAAAAATCGATTGCAGATGCTCTTTGCCTTCAGCCAAACGGTTGTCCGGATATGTATAAACCTGAACATTTTCATGATAAGTCGCAAGAAATTGTTTCAAATCATGTTGGTTGTAGGCATGCATACGCTGATTAACAACATCCAGTGGCGATTTGATTTCATTCGCACTCACCGATCCTGCAATCAACACAATAAACAGACCCGCAATAAAATTTTTCATCAAGATTCCTTAATCATTTGAATGCCCATTAATATTACTTGCACCTGATGCATCGGTTTTGGCTTTGGGGCCGCCGACATAATTAATATGGGATGCGCCCGATGCTTGTGCATTGAGCTGTTCCGTCACACTCAAATCAATATGAGATGCACCCGATGCTTCCAGATCGGCTGATTTGGTGATTAATTTTTTTGCACGCATATTGCTGGCACCACTGGCATCTACCTTGACGATTTCAGCATTACTCTCTGAGTTAACATCCATATTGGCCGCACCGGATAAACCAAAATATTGTTCCTTGCTATTCAAAGTTTGAAAACGTGCATTAGCCGCACCGGATAAATCCACTTTCAGGTTCACCGCATTCAACACCGAAAAATCCCCTTGAGCTGCACCGCTGGCATTTAAATAAAATGTATCGGATTTAAGGTCACCCACTTTGGCCTGAACCGCACCGGAAATATCAAGATAATTCAGGTTTTTCACCTTCACTGTAACTTTTATTCGACCATAATCATGGTCATCCTTGAACCAATCGCTGACCTTCCAACTATTCTTGACCCATATGCTGACTTTTTTACCCGTTTGATCCACCTTGATCATGTCAAACACTGACTTTTCCGCTTCTATGCGTAAATATTCCTCACCGGTTTGTGAAATATCAACCGCTATTCCACTAGTGACGACCAATTCTGAAAAATCTTTTACCGGATATTCTTTAACTATGACTTCCGCCAAAGAAAAAGATGAAAAACATAAACAAATAATAGAGAAGAAGCTGCGAGCTAACATGGGGGAATCCTCGTGTGGGTAACAATTCGTGTATTCATCAACTCAGACACGGATGAATGGGGTTCTGGATTCAGTCGATAGATTATTTTTCTTTTGTGGCGAAATGACCCCCTCCTAACCTCCCCCTTGCCAGGGGGAGGAACTTGTCCCCTCCCTTGGCAAGGGGAGGGCTAGGGAGGGTCTTTCCAAAACCTCAAATCCCGACAAATTACAAGTCTGGCGAAGGATTACTTTTCGGGGATAATGGCGGACTTTTCCAAAAGGTTATTGACGAGATAATTATGACCCTACCCAGTATTGCCAAGCGTATTGCCGATGAATTAAACGTTCAGGAACAACAAGTGAGTGCCGCAGTCGGCCTGTTGGATGAAGGTGCAACCGTACCCTTTATTTCCCGTTACCGTAAAGAAGTCACCGGCGGTTTGGACGATTCGCAAATGCGTACATTGGAAGAAAGATTACGTTACTTGCGTGAGCTGGAAGAAAGACGCGCCGCGATTCTCAAATCTATCGCCGAACAAAACAAACTGACGCCGGAACTCGAACACGAAATACAAATCGCCGATACCAAAAATCGTCTTGAAGATTTGTATCTGCCCTACAAACCCAAACGTCGCACCAAAGGCCAAATCGCGAAAGAAGCGGGCCTCGAACCTTTGGCTGAAAGTTTGTTGGCTGACCCAACACTCGCACCGGAAATTGAAGCCGCGAAATATTTCAACGCTGAACACAATATCAATGACGTGAAATCAGCACTCGATGGTGCCAAATATATTTTGATGGAAAAATTCAGTGAAGATGCTGAATTGCTCGGTCGCTTGCGTTTGTTTTTACAACAGGAAGCTACGCTCTCTGCACGTGGTGTTGCTGAAAAAATTACCGATGTGTCGCAAGAAGTGCAAAAATTCCGCGATTATTTTGAACACGATGAACCGTTCAAATCCGTACCATCACATCGCGCATTGGCCATGTTCCGTGGCCGTAACGAAGGTGTTCTGACTATCACGTTTAAAGTGGGTGATGAAGAAAACAAAACCAGTCATCCCTGTGAAGCCATGATCGCTGATCACTGGCAAATTAAAGATAAGGGTCGCGCTGCCGATGGTTGGTTAGCAGAGGTTGTACGCTGGACCTGGCGAGTCAAATTACTCACCCATCTGGAAACCGATTTACTTGGCGAGTTGCGCGAAAAAGCAGAAGTAGAAGCGATAAAAGTATTTGCATCCAACCTGAAAGATTTATTACTCGCCGCACCCGCCGGTCAAAAAGCCACAATCGGTCTGGATCCCGGAATGCGTACCGGAGTGAAAGTCGCCGTAGTCGATGCAACCGGTAAAGTGGTTGATCATTGTGTGATGTACCCTACTCCACCGTTAAATAAAATTGCGGAATCCGAAGCCATTCTGGTTCATCTCTGCAAAAAACATAATGTGGGCCTGATTGCGATTGGCAACGGAACTGCATCGCGTGAAACTGAAAAATTCGCCAAAGATGTATTGAAAAAACACAGCGATATTAAAGCCAGCACAGTGATTGTGAGTGAAGCCGGTGCCTCTGTTTATTCTGCGTCCGAATATGCCGCCAAAGAATTTCCGGATTTGGATGTGACCATTCGTGGTGCCATTTCCATTGCACGCCGTCTGCAAGATCCACTTGCTGAATTGGTGAAGATTGATCCCAAATCCATCGGCGTTGGTCAATACCAACACGATGTATCGCAATCACAATTGGCACGTTCACTCGATGCAGTGGTTGAAGACTGTGTGAACGCGGTAGGTGTTGAAGTCAATACAGCATCCGCCGCATTGCTCGCACGCGTCTCGGGCCTGAACACCACACTGGCGAATAATATTGTTGAATTCCGCAATCAAAACGGAGCCTTTAATTCACGCGCGGCACTGAAAAAAGTCCCGCGTTTTGGTGAAAAAACTTTTGAACAAGCAGCGGGATTTTTACGTGTTGCAGGCGGTAACAATCCGCTCGATGCGTCAGCTGTGCATCCTGAATCTTATTCCATAGTTGAAAAAATCGCCGAGAAAAACGCACGCGATATAAAAGGTTTAATCGGTGATTCATCTTTCTTGCGCGGATTAAAAGCGGCTGATTATGTTGATGAAAAATTCGGTGTGCCCACAGTCACTGACATCATCAAAGAATTGGACAAACCCGGCCGCGATCCACGCCCTGAATTTAAAACCGCACAATTTCAGGATGGTGTCGATGATATTACCGATTTGAAATTGGGCATGATCCTTGAGGGCACTGTCACCAACGTCACCAATTTCGGTGCGTTTGTTGACATAGGCGTGCATCAAGACGGCCTGGTACACATCTCCGCACTGTCACACAATTTTATTAAAGACCCACGCGAAGCTGTGAAAGCCGGTGACATAGTGAAAGCCAAAGTGATGGAAGTGGATGTTGCGCGCAAACGTATTGCGTTGTCACTACGACTGGATGACACACCCGGTGAAAAAGTGGAATCAAAAAAAGGAGGTGAACGCTCACCTTCGCAAAATCAACAACGCGCAGCGCAGCGAAATAATCCTGCACCCGCTGCAACCGGAAGCCTGGGGGCTTTGTTGCAACAGGCGATGAAGAAGAAATAAAACTGAATCCCCTCCTTGTGAGGGGATTTTTTTAGGTGGTATGAAATAACATATCGACCTGACCAAATTGGAGAAAACCAGACAAACCCCATTAAAAATTAAATTTGTGACAAACTTCTCCTCCGAAGAATGCACGCTCAATCACAGAAAGTTAATTTTATAAATAAACGCCACAGCGCTAGAATAAAAACATCAACCAGTCCCAATACATTTAACGGCACCACTTTATGCTTTACTCGATTGGATTATTTGTTTTAGATACAGAGAAAGAAATCGTGTTACTCGCGTCATCCAAAGAAGTGGTATCGACTCATTCGCGGGCTACCCAGCTCTTGGCTATTTTGGCTGAGGCCTATCCTAAAACTGTCAGCAAAAATGAACTCACCCAACAACTCTGGCCAGAGGATGATGTTACTGAGTGGGCACTATCGCGACAAATTTCCCTGCTGCGCCAACTTCTGTCAACTTATGATGCCAACACCTCCTATATCAAAACTGTTCATACCAAGGGTTTTAAACTGGAAGTTGAACCCATAGTATTTAATCCGGTCACCCAGTCAGAAAATACGAATACACCAACGCAACAAAATCACAATCAACCGGAAACAATTGCAAACAAAAAAACAAGCAGCAATCACCTGTGGAAGATAGCCAGTGTCATTGTTTTCCTGTTGGCCAGTTTTTGGGGATACCACTACCTGAAACCTTCCGCTCCTGTCTACGGGGAGATTATTCCGAAAAAAAATATCATTTTGCCTGTTGATAAAAATTGGACAAGCTCAAAGCCAGACAGCATCCGATACACACAAGATGGAATTTTGATTGAGCCTATAGAATTAGATCCCTTATTTGTATCAACCAGTTTGGCTCAAGCTGAATTTTATCAGGGAGCGGTTTTTTCAATCAAAATGAAAATCAACCAGGCGTTTATTGATAATCAAGGATGGTTACGGCTTTACTATCAATCGACACTTGAAGGCTGGCCCGGTGAATGGGATTGCTGGCTTGCAGAGGAAATTATTGGAACCCTGGACTTCGAATACGATTGTGTAATTGATGAGAATAACGATTTTACAAAAATCCTCGAAAACGAACCGGTCAACTTTGGCATTAAAATTCACCAAATGGAACCTATTGGCAATGCCATTATTCAATCAGCAAAAATCAGTATTCCTGCCAACATTTCTACAGACAAAGGCTGGCGCACAACCAATCGTGTAGCACTTGATTACAATCGGGGAGTTTCCTATTCACCCAAATCAGTGGCAGATCAACTATCAACATCCATAAAAGGTCCGGCAAATGTACCCGGATCAAAAGTCGCCTTTACAATTTATATTGATGATTCATATAAAAAACCTGATTTTGTTTTACAGCTTTTTATCATCAGTAAGGATGGCAGATGGCAGGACTGTTTTATCAGTGGTGCTGACATAAAATCAAATGTATTTACTAACATATGTGATTTTAAAAACATAAAAGATCCCTTTGTTATCAACGAAAACGAAATTGTTGAAATTGGTATCCGGCCTTATGGAAATATAATCAGCGGAAAACTGAAAGTGATTGGTATAACCGTAATTGAATAATTAAAACACAACAGACACACTAATCTTATGGGAATACATAAATGAAACCTGGTATAACCGTTATCACACTCACCGTTGAAGATTTACACAAATCATTGGCATTTTATCGCGATGGTTTGGGTTTAAAAACTGAAGGCATAGTGGGTGAAAAATATGAAATTGGCGCGGTGGTTTTTATTCCCATGCAACCCGGTTTACAATTAGCACTCTGGCCGAAAACCAGTCTTGCGAAAGATACAGGTTTACCGATTACGCCACACTGCCATACACAGACGTTAATTAGTCACAACGTGCGATTCAAAGACGAGGTTGATCAAGTGTTGGAAGAAGCGCGCGCAGCCGGTGCCACTATTATTAAAAAAGCACAAAATACTTTTTGGGGCGGTTACGCCGGATATTTTCAAGACCCCGATCAACACTTATGGGAAATTGTATTTAATCCAAAACTCATGCCACCGGAATAATGCACTCATCCCCTCTCCCTCTGGGAGAGGGTTAGGGTGAGGGGCTTTTAAAAAATCTTAAACAACAAGCGAAAAATTTTATGACTGATCAGCTACCCCCCTGCCCTCAATGTAATTCTGTTTACACTTATCAAGATGGCGAGCAATTCATTTGTCCGGAATGCGGATATGAATGGTCTGCAAGCGCAATAACAGAATCAGAAGATAAATTAATCGTGCGCGATGCCAATGGTAATTTGTTAGCAGAGGGTGATCACGTGACCTTAATTAAAGATTTAAAGGTCAAGGGCTCTTCATCTGTTTTAAAAGTCGGCACCAAAATTAAAATCAATCGATTGGTTGATGGCGATCATGATATTGATTGCAAAATCGAGGGTTTCGGCGCAATGATGCTGAAATCAGAGTTTGTGAAGAAAGCCTGATCCAAAAAATAAAATTAAAAAACTATGAGTGAATCACTACAACAACTTTTCGACACACTTCCGCAAATCGGAAAAGTGGAATGGATTGGCATTCGCCCCGCCAAAATCGTTTATGTCAGCGGTAAAACCGAATCCACACCACTCGAAATCGTTCAACAGGTTGATGCAATTGCAGGCAGAGGTTTGGTCGGTGATCGTTACGCCAGCAAAAATGGCAAGCGACAAATTACACTAATCCAGTGGGAACATTTGTCGGTGATTGCATCACTCTTACATCAAAATTTTATCGCGCCCGAATCATTACGCCGCAATATTGCCATCAGTGGCATTAATTTATTAGCGTTGAAAAATAAACAATTTCGATTAGGCACTGCACTGTTGGAATATTCCGGTTTATGTGAACCCTGCTCAAAAATGGAAGAGACTTTTGGTCCCGGTGGTTATAACGCCGTTCGCGGACATGGCGGCATTACTTGTAAGATACTTGAATCAGGCATAATCTCCGTCGGCGACAGACTGTCAATTGTTTAACATCCTGGTTGGCAACTGCCATTTTTTCCTATTCTCATAAAACGAATCAATCTTATAGAGCATGCATAATGAAAACACTTATCACTTATGTTGTTGGATTTTTTCTATCATGTAGTGCGGTTACAGTGCAGGCAGTTGAATACACAGTGACAGCTCAGGGAGGCTGGGCTGAAATGAAAGTTGATGAACACTTTTCAGATGATATCACTTCATTTTCTGATGAGGGAACAAGCCTGACTCTGGGAGCAGGCTTGGCGTTTGCTTCAAATTTTACAACTGGATTGGATATTGCCATACACAAAAGCTCAAGCTGGCTTGGTGCCGATGACAGAGCAACACTATCAGAAGACAGATTACATCTGGGATACAAAATTAATCTGTCAGATCATTTTCGCATAGTGCCAACTCTGGGCGTATCCAGATGGAAACTTGAATTTGAAGAAGGCTCCCTCGAACCCTCAAGCAATCTAAAAGCCGGAACCTACAGAGACACTGATTTTTACGGCCAACTTAATCTCGAATTCCCTATTAACGACTTAATCGCGATTGTCAGTTCCATTCAATACACCAAGTATGAATTTGGCACATTCCGCAATACACAAGCAGGCGTTATGTTTCAATTTTAAGGCAGAGTTATGAACATTTCTGTTAGACAGATGCAAATCAGCGATTTGGAACAAGTTGCGATTTTATTTGATCTTTATCGTCAATTTTATCAGCAGCAACCGAATCTGGATGTAGCCCGGAAATTTATTCAAGCGCGATTTATCAATCAGGAATCCTGCATTTTGGTTGCAGAAACCAGCGAGGAAAAATTAGTGGGTTTTTGTCAACTTTATCCGAGCTTTTGTTCGGTTGAAGCCAAACCTATCTATACACTTTATGATTTGTTTGTACTGCCCAATGTACGCAAACAAGGCGTCGGTAAATTGTTATTACAAGCAGCAGAAAACAAAGCGGTTAGTGAAGGAAAATCGCGAATGGATTTAACGACTGCGACCGATAACAAAACCGCGCAGTCATTGTATGAATCATTGGGCTGGATAAGAGATACCGTATTTTTTACTTATAATCGCTGGGTTGGATCTGATAATAAACGGTAACATTTTTAGGGCTCTCAGGTGACACTGAAAGCCCTGAAATATTTACTCCGTATAAATCCCCTGACTACGCAAATAATCATCATAGTTGCCGTGGAAATCAATTAACCCAGATGGTTGCATATCGATGATGCGTGTCGCCAGTGATGAAACAAATTCACGATCATGGCTAACAAAAACTATTGTTCCCGGATAATTTTCCAATGCGAGGTTGAGTGCTTCGATGGATTCCATATCCAAATGGTTGGTAGGCTCATCCAATAACATCACGTTCGGATTAATCAGACTGAATTTACCAAATAACATGCGGGCTTTTTCTCCACCCGATAAAACTTTAATTTTCTTTTTCACTTCATCGTTGGAAAATAACATACGGCCCAAAGCACCACGAACCAATTGCTCATCACCTTTGGTCCATTGTTTCATCCAATCAAATAAATTCACATCATCAACAAATTCATGCGAATGATCCTGCGCAAAATAGGCGACCTCTGCCTGTTCTGCCCATTTCACTGTACCCGCGTCAGGTTTTAAATCACCGTACAAACATCGCAACAAAGTCGTTTTACCTGCACCGTTAGGCCCAATAATTGCGATGCGCTCACCGGCTTCGATTTGTAAACTCAACTCAGTAAATAATGGGCGATCAAAACCTTTGGTGACTTGATCCAATGTCACCGCTTGACGATGCAATTTTTTATTTTGTGTAAAGCGAATGTAAGGGCTAACGCGACTGGAAGGTTTAACATCGTCCAGTTGAATTTTGTCAATCTGACGCGCGCGTGAAGTGGCTTGTTTGGCCTTGGATGCGTTGGCCGAAAAGCGACTGACGAAGGTTTGCAATTCTGCAATCTGTGCTTTCTTTTTGGCATTTTCGCTTAATAATTTTTCACGTGCCTGTGTTGATGCCAACATGTAATCGTCATAATTGCCCGGATAAATTCGCAATTCGCCATAATCCAAATCCGCCATGTGTGTGCAAACTGCGTTTAAAAAGTGACGATCATGCGAAATGATAATGATGGTGGAATTGCGTTGATTCAAAATTCCTTCAAGCCAGCGAATGGTATTAATGTCGAGGTTGTTTGTTGGTTCGTCCAACAATAAAACATCAGGATCAGAAAATAGTGCCTGCGCCAACAACACTCGCAATTTCCATCCTGGTGCCACTGCACTCATTAATCCGGTGTGTTGCTCAATCGGAATATCCAATCCCAATAATAATTCACCCGCTCGCGCTTCAGCGGTGTAACCATCCATTTCGGCAAATGCGACTTCCAATTCCGCCACTTTCATGCCGTCTTCTTCGCTCATTTCCGGCAAACTGTAAATACGATCACGCTCCGCTTTCACCGCCCACAATTCGGTGTGGCCCATAATCACCGTATCCAACACAGTGAATTCTTCATAAGCAAACTGGTCCTGCTTCAATTTCCCCAATCGCATATTGGGTTCAAGCATTACCTGCCCACCACTCGGCACCAAATCACCGCCGAGGATTTTCATAAACGTGGATTTACCGCAACCATTAGCCCCAATCAATCCATAACGATTGGAGTTGTTGAATTTAACGGAGACATTTTCAAACAGCGGCTTGGCACCAAATTGCATGGTGATATTAGCAGTGGAGATCACAGGACTACCCAATCAAAAAAGTGGGCATTTTACTGATTTGACTGGCTTTAGGCACGGATTATCTGGGATTACTCACAAGATTCCGACAATTTCTTGTTTCATATACCTTTGGGCTATTGATATTCATAGATTTCTGTAACCGAAGAGTCACATGATTGACTAAAAAACTGATTTGGAATTAACTGAGCTAATCAATCAGTTACCTTACTTGACTCAATGCTATGAATGAACCCCTGGATGAATGGCTTAATGATGTGTTGAAACATGACTTGATCGTTTCTCCTGATAGTATTTCAAAAGAAACAAAAACAAATTGCTGGTCTTTTAGTTTCAGTAAAGACAACAGCATTCAAGATATAGTTGAATTTTTTGAGGCAATACACGAAAACTGGTCAAGACGCATCACTGGAACCATGACGTTTTACGTTTGGCAGGATGAAATGGCTCATCAATTGCGTTGTTGTATAGCATCAGTTACCAAGCAGACTTTGCCATTTGGTCAAAAAGTAAATTTAGTCAGTGATCTTGAAAACTTGGTGGAAAAATATTATTCCTCTAACTATTCAAAAGGAATTCCATTTGAAGAGTTAGCAGAAATCCCTTTTACAGAAGTATCTTTCGAGTTTGAAGAGGAAGTTGATATTGAGATATATGTTTGGTGCCATGAAATAAATCCAATACTGAACTAATAAACCACATGACGTTTAAGGTGGGCAGAGGATATTTTTAAGCAATCATGAAACACATAATATTTTTGTTATCATTTTCTTGCTCTTTTTGTTTAGCTTCTGATTTTTCAGTTGAACGGATCACCAATCTTAAAAGCGAATAATTGTTAAAAAAGTCTGAACCTTTAAAGTATTAATTGCAACATCAAGCTGTTAACTCTATGAAACCACCTATCGTTTTTGAAGTATACGAGTTGCTCCAAAATGATCGAGTATTTGGAAGAATTATAGGTAGCAAAATACATGTGGGAGATTACTTTACCTCCGTAAATTTACGTAGAGTCATAGGCAAAAATAATGATGAATATATTTATGAAAGCATGCCAATTGTCAATGAAATCAAAATAGAGATACTTGCGATAGAGGCATATGGAAAACAGATCGAATGGTTACACGCTCCATATGGGGCAGGTTTAACGCTCGAAAAAAAACATGTCGATATATTTAATGAATACGTAAAAGGAATATCACCTGAATTGGGTATTGTTGAGCTGACAGGGCCATATAGCGAAAAGAAATCGTAAGATATATTTCATAAAAACTATTGAGAGCAATACCATAATCCAAAATATCGCACCAATACTCCGATAGCGATTGCATCACCAGTATTTCAACATTTTGGATTATTGGTATTGGTTCGTTGCTACTGAGCGCTGTTATATTCTTTTCTGCCTTGAAGAATATTAATTGAAATATCACTAAAAGGACCAAATCTTTATAAAATCTCGGTTAGGAGAAGCCCATGACCACTGGATATTCCGGAACACCGTTAATCAAGAAACTCGGAATCAAAGAAGAGATGGAATTGTATGTTGAAAATTCTCCTCAGGAATATTTAACATGGTTAGGAAAATTGCCCGAAGGTGCGTCTGTTAGCAATAAAATTGGAAGCAACTTGGTAGCGGCGCATATTTTCTTTTATGAAAAAACCAAGTTACTCACTGCGTTAACTAAGTTAAGAAAAAAATTAGCGCAGGATGGGTTTGTTTGGGTGTCTTGGCCGAAGAAGTCATCCAAAGTAGCAACTGATATTACAGAAGACGTGATTAGAGAAATAGCACTCCCGATGGGTTTTGTTGACATAAAAGTCTGCGCCGTCAGTGAGGTTTGGTCGGGGCTTAAATTGGTGATTCGAAAAAGTGAAAGGAAGCATTGATAGAAAGTACATCGACCTGTTGCGCTTCGCTCCACTAGGTACTAATGAAACTCTCAAGAGAAATTAAATGATCATATTATTCAGGTTGTTCTCGTTTATAGGTTTTCTGGCAGTTGTTTTGCTTTCCGTCGCTCTATATGTGGATATCAAAGAAATGGATAAAACTGATGGAGGTTATGAACCACCTTATACAGGCGCAACGGGAGAAACTATTGACTGGGATAGTATGGATTTAACTGCTACAGGATTGGTTAGACGTGGTCATGTGTTAAATTTTATTGTTAATGGCACTACAGGCATGATTAGCCTCGAGTTTTTTGGTTTTGAATTTGAAGCTAGAAAGCTTTCAGAGCGGGCGATTATTGTGCATAAACCAAGGGAGGCGTTCATCCGCAGAGGCTTTAAACCTGAATTCTAATATTCGAATAACACGCGCAATCAGTCGCACATTTAACGTTTGATTTTAAACCTGGCTTCAACGCCAGTATAACCATCGGCTTCTACATTCAACAGCTGAATACTTCCCTCATGCAACTTGGCAATTTCCTGCACAAAACTGAGTCCCAACCCTGAGCTTTTCTGATGGTTATCCGGATGAGCTAAAGAATAAAAGCGTTCAAAAATACGTGGGAATGCATAGTCTGGAATCAGTGGGCCTTTATTACACACAACCAGAGTTTGATATTGAGGGTCTTGTTCCAGTTTAAGCAGAATGTCACTGTTTGAATCGGCAAAATGTAATGCGTTATCCAGTAAATTACTGACCGCTTGCTTCAATAAAAATTCATCTCCGCTGATATCATCGATTGAATTCATCTCGAATTTAAAATGAATGTGTTTCTTATCAGCATGGCTGCGTTTTGCATCGACTTCTATTTTAACCAAGGTGAATAGATTCACTGATTGCACCTTTTCCAACTCTGTTAAATTTTCCAAAGCAGCAAGTGAAAGTAATCTGTCAATCAAATTCTGCATACGGTGCGTGGAGCTTAGGATATTGTGTAAAAATTTTCGTTGTGAAACTGCTTCCATATAGCCTTCTTCCAGCAACTCTGCTGCACCACGAATCGCCGCTAATGGGCTTTTCATTTCATGAGTCAGCGTGTGTACATAATTTTCAATATAAGATTTTCCATCCAATTCCTGCCGCATGGATTCTGTTGCTTCTGCTAATTCTGCCAATTCACGTTCATGAATTTTAGGTAATACCGGACGTTCACCGTTTCGTACTTTTTGTACGTAACGGGATAGTTGCCTGATAGATCTTGTTAACCAATAGGTCAGTAAAGCGCCGGCACCCAATGCAATTAACAAAATCACACTGCCCTGGGTTAATAACTGTTGATGTGCAAACTCAATAAAAGGCTGACTACTGGATGTCGGTTGAAAAACCGTTAGAACGCCGATGAGGTGATTATTTTTCAAAATGGGAGCGGCAACATACATCACACTGGTTAAATCATTATTGGCTTCAATACGGGTAGTACGTGCACCGTATTCGCCTTTTAATGTGCGCGACACATCCATCCAAAGAGAATAATCTTTTCCTATTTCTTGTTGATCGCTGTGAAATAACACTTTGCCTTGAGCATCGGTAATGTAGAGCCCTAAATCCGGATTATGTTTTTTTAATTCCCAAATTGATGCATTCATATTCCGCAAACGGTAATGCTCAAATGCCTGATTGAAAAATTGTGAATCCAATTGATCATCATGGGTTTTACTTGCGAGTATTTCTGCCAATAAATTTGCCGTGTCCAACATGGCATTTTCAGCGGATTGACGAATGATGGGATGCAATTGCCGGGTCGCATTACTAAAAAAGGTAAAGAGCCCTATTCCGACCAACAGGAAATAAACTAAAAATAGTTTCAAGCTTAGCTTCAATTCAGTTCGCCTTTGTCATGTTTACTTGAGGCTGATGCTATAACCAAGTCCACGATGGGTTTTGATAGGATCATCCTGACTATTTACCTCGCGCAGTTTTGCGCGCAGACTTTTGATATGGGTATCCACTGCTCGTTCAAAACTGGACTCAGGTTCATCCCAGACTTTGTCCATCAATTGTGATCGACTGAATATTCGCTCAGGATAAGCCAACAAACTGGCCAGAATTTTCAATTCATATCGTGTAAGGCTAATCGACTGACCACAATACACCAGCCTCGCTTTATCTTCTTCCAGTTGAAACTTTTCTTGTTGTGACGACTGACTAATCACTTGCGTAATATTATTTGCCTGTGCATTTTCAGGTTGTTTGATTCGTTTGAGTATAGTTTTGACACGGGCACTAATTTCCCGTGGACTAAAAGGTTTTACCACATAATCATCGCCGCCTATTTCCAATCCGATAATTCTATCCACTTCCTCTTTGCGTGCGGTTAAAAATAGAATTGGCAGATTAGTGTAGTGATGTTTACCCGATCGTATTTTTTTACAAAACTCAAATCCGTTTTGATCTGGAAGACCCACATCCAAAATAATAAAATCAATTTTTTCTTGTGCTAATATTATTTCTGCTTCTTTCACCAGTGATTTCCATGTCACATGAAAACCTTCCGTTTCCAATACATAAATTAACGTATCGGCTATAGCGGCTTCATCTTCTACAATCAGCACATGTGTTTTCATAAGCTTGTTATTGATCGCTGTGTCATTAATCATTATTGGCCAAATCATTTTCTGCCAGTGTAGCACGCACAATATAACGCAAAGAACCGCCTGCATTCAGTGCATGAAATGGATAACAGGTAATCAAGGTTAATTCCGCCGTGTGATGCTGAATGTCTAATTTTTGATGATCACTGTCAATCACTTCCATTGATGACACTCTATAGTGATAAAATTTTCCAGAGCGATCCTGCAACTGAATGAATTCACCCTGTTGCACAGTTTCCATAAATTGAAAATGTGTATCCCTGTGCGCAGCAATAATAGTATTGCCACTTCGCCCTGGCGCCGCACTTTGATTTAACCAGCCGGGACCAAAAGCCAAAGCTTGGCCACTCAGTGAATCCAACACATAAAATTTTTCGCCCGCAGGTGTGATTAACAATGCAATTGGCCAGGTATCCGCCCAACTCCAGGGTTTTGTATTCTGACCAGTTTCCAGAGTTTGCTTCCATGCATTCGCAATCAATAATTGTGCAACCATAGCCTTGCCACTGATCCAATAAGATTTACCCAAACATACGAGCGCTGTGATCAGCAGTAAACGGGTAATCCATTGACTGCTGATCATTAGTCCGATTGTGTTTGCGATGGACTTCGCCGAAAAATAACCGATCATCGACGAGCCCTTGTCCATTTAATCCAGAAAAAAATCATCAGCATTAACAGGCCCATGAATCTCAATAATTCAATACCTGCTGCAGTTTGTGGATAGTTGACGGTTTGTGAATTGTTAGCGGTATTCATCGCCGAGCCTTTAGGTAATAAATTAGCAACCTGCTCTTGTTTAAGTGAGTCAGCCGGATCACGATGAATCACTTCTTCGACAGCAACAAAACTGGTATAGCGACTCACCAATTGATGCTGCAATGCGATATTGGTTATTTCGCTTTCCAATTCAGTGGAATTATTTTCGCGCAGTATTTTTGCCATCAATGATTCAATTTTTGCACGCGCCCATAAGCTGGATAAACCATTTTTTTCTTGATAGGCATTTTCTTCCAGAGCCCCTATAGTCGCTGTCCATTCTGTTTTTCCCTGGCCTGATAACCTGATAGCCTCGGGAATAGCATTTAACTTCATCGCCACAATCAAAGGTTCACCTGCGTAAAGATCCGGTATTTTTTGTGGATAAATTTCGGCGTGAATAGTTTCTGGGAATTGCACTTGAATATCACGAAGCAATGGCTTTTCAAGCTGGGAGAATAACTTGCTCATTTCATGTTTGACTTGATCCAGCTGATTAATTGAGGTTTGCGTTCCCCGGCCAAACTCTGCAGCCTTTTTCATAAAATAACTGTTAGGCGCAGAACCAATACCGACAGTAAATAATCGACTATTACCTAGCAACTGATGGAGAATGCCAAACAATTCATCTTCATTACCCACTGCACCATCAGTAATAAAAATGATTTGCCGCAAATATTCTTCGTCACCCGGCATAGTCAAGGCAGCGCGTAAAGCCGGTGCCATTTCGGTACCACCTGTGGCTTGTAATGAATTCACAAAATCCAGTGCTTCTTGCTTGCTGCGAGCATTCACATCTTGCGATTGTGTAAAAAGTTCTCTGTGTATGGAATTAAATTCAATAATATTAAAGCGTTGATGTTCATTGAGCTGATGAATGGCAAACACCAAACTGGCTTTTGCTTGCTGAATGGATTCACCGCCCATTGATCCAGACGTATCAATAATAAAAATAGTTTCCCGCGCTAAAACACTGTCATCTGTCGGTACTTCCGGTGGCATAATCATCATCACACCAAAATATTCATCACCCATTTTTTCCATAAAAAACGCCGGTGCACTATTGGCTTCCGCAGCAATTTTCCAGCGCAATTTATAATCCCTATCCATTGCAACAAAATTATCTCGTGTATTAATCAACCAATCATGGTTTCTTTTTGCCAGTTTTATACCGTGGCTAGTGCTTTCGATATTATTTAATCCTTCAACATTTTCTATCTCTACACTAATGTGCGCAGGATTTGCTATTTCAGCGGAAGTATTATCCTTGGCTATAAAAGGAGCAGTCATAACTGTTTTTGTATCTGTATCGAATTGTTGAACAGACGTATCCGGGGTGTAACGAGGCGTTAATGTCATGGGAAAAGTAAAACCAAATTCATTGCCAACAGGAACCAGTGTTTCTATATAAGTAATTTCGACCAGTATATTTTCCTGCGGTGCAATATTTGCCACCTGGGTCGTAAACAAATTAGGCCTTTGCTGCTCCACCAACCCCGCCTGTTTTCCTTGCTGTAACGCTTGTTGGTAGACCTGCTGCGCTTGTTGCTTTTCGTGAATTTCACCTTTAATTACTCGCTCACCAATCGTCATAGTCATGGCATTAACTGCCGCCTGCTCTGGCAGAGGGAATAAATATTTTCCTTCAACAAACTCGCGGGATTGATTGTAAAAAGTTTGACGCACCACAACCTTGGCAATAGGCCCAGTAATCTTGACCTCAACTTCAGTACCCAATAACAACGCCGGTTTGTAATTCTGCTGATTCACGTCCCGAATCAAAAAACTCCCCGCCTGCAATTCTTCATCCGCAACCGCAACTCCGGTAAAAAACAGCACCACAACAATCAACATCATCTGACAAATAATCTTCATAATCTTCCCCACTCAACGGACAGCCTTTTCCCCATGAATCGGCTATAAGCACAGACTAAATCGCTTGTGTGAGGAAATTATGTGGTGAATGTGAAGATCTGAAATTAAAAAGTTAATTTTTTAGCAAATCCAACCATTGTCGGAGATATACAGCGCCCACTAGCCAATACTTGAAATAATACAGCGCGGAGATATATAGTCGGTGCTGTGTATTAAACTGTTATAAACATCGACCTTAAGTTTTTCAGGATAAATGGAAATTTTTATGGATTCAGTAATTTCTAAAACTCTACTAGCCGTCATCTTGTCGATTTCCATATTTTTGGTGGGTCATATCGTTGTGAGTAAACTCGTCAAGCCGAAAAAGCTATGGTGGTTTGCCCCTTGCTTTCTCTTTGCGATTTTGTTTTTTTGGTTGGCGTTCTGGGTATCTCCAGTTAGCTCTGGGAACATACCTCTAGCTAGCTTGCAGTGGGGTTCATTTGGATTGGCCATATACTGTCTTGACCAAGCTCGCAAGTTTTGGCCTAAAGGTTGGTAGTGTTTTTTGCAAAAATTGAACGCTAACTGCTGAAAAGTCTTAGTGCTTTTTACCATTTACCTTAGTCTTTAAATCGAAATTGTAAAAGAAAAAAGCATTTGGTAGGGTGTTATAACAAAGCAATGTTGCGGATGCCATTTTTGTTGCGCTTTTGCATTCGCGGTGCTCATTGTGTGTAACACAAAAGCGCAACATAAAAACGCACCGCTTATAACAACGTTATAAAGGGAGTAATGCATATGTTAGCTGCGAATAAATTGCCAGAAAATGATTGCATAAGAAAACTATTGCAAACTGGCCGATCACTTGGCTACATTGATTCCTCAGAGATATATAAGTGTTTACCAACTGAATTAACTGATTCCAACCAAATTGAAGACATCTTTCAACTGATCGAAGAGCTAGGAATTATTGTTAAACGTTAAATTCATGGAATTCTGGTTTGTAAATTTATTAGCTTTGTAAGTTGAGTTGGTTGAAACGAGCTTTGCTATTATTCGCTATCAGCTTTTTACGCTAGTCTTTTAAAAGCAAAAGCATTTAGTTTGGTGTTATAACAAAGCAATGTTGCGGATGCCATTTTTGTTGCGCTTTTGCATTCGCGGTGCTCATTATGTGTAACACAAAAGCGCAACAAAAACGTCACCGCAAATCGCAACGTTAGCTTATGAGGAAGTATGAGCGAAGAAGAATCTATTAATTATGACCTTGATGGTTATACCAAAGCATTGGATAAATTAGTCTCAATGGGCGAGAAAGAATATTACATCCATCTTGTTGACATTAATCGCCACCAGATTGGTGTTGCAAGAACGCTTCTTTGGTTATCTATTATTATATTCGGCTTCAATATTTCATTTATAGAGTGGTCTTTTGAAAAATCTAAAGACATCGAAAATTACATTCCTTTTTTAACTGGATGTTACGTTTTTGTCTGCTTGTCTGCACTTTGTAACATCATCAGCTTTGGTTTTTCTGTATGCGCAATTCCCGCATTTGGCGGCTATGCACCTTTGTATAAAAAAAGCTGGGCGGAGTATGCTCAGCCTGCATACAAAAATCTACATGAAGGGCAAGACTCCATATTTGCTTCAACATTGAATGAAATACTTGCTAATCTAGATGCTGCGTGTATTCAAGGTTCTGAAACAAATGCTTCGCGAGGTTTCAAATTAAGAGTATCTTCAATATTCGTTGTTTCGTCTATTGTATTAGTTTTTATTAGCTTACTTATATTTTCCATCAATTATTATCTATAGGCTTACTATGACAACTCAAAAACCAAGTGTTCCCGCTCCGCCCAAACCAGTTGAGTCAGACAGAAAAGTAATAATTACGCATAGCGCTGACATAGTTGTAAAAAAATAAGCTAACAAGGCGCTCCAGCTCCGCGCACTTCGTGCGCTCGACAGTTTGTAAGTCGCCATTTTGTGGTTTTGCTTCGCAAAAGTAATCCACAAAAAGCCAACTTACAAACTGCGGCTGAGCTTGGCGTTAATCACTACAAAGTAGGGAGAAAATATGAAATCAATCCTCATAGTTTTAATGTCTTGCTTTTTCTTATCTTCCTGCCAAGATGATAAAAAACTAAGTGAGTTAGAAGCAAAATTGGCGTCAAATGAAGCTGAAATCACAAAACTACAAGAGCAAATAGAAAGCTTAAAAGAAAGTAATGAAAATTTAGAGAGAACTGTTAATTTTAATAAACTTATGAGTGACATAGATAAGTTTGCTTATCTCACCCCGGGAGAAACAGGCTACGCCACAATTGAGTTTGATCTTGGCGTTTTGACTGTTAATTTGGAAGATATTAAACCCTATGCAAATGGCTCAAAAATTACGCTCAACTTTGGTAACACACTTTCATCCAGTATTAATGGCTTGAAAGGAACCTTTGAGTGGGGGAAAGTAGATGAAAATGGTTCACCTATAAATGCTCTTGCAAAGACTAAAGATATAACATTTTCAGAAACATTAATTGGTGGTTCATGGACCAAAGTTTCCATCGTATTAGACGGGATTCCTCCAACTGAATTTGGTTTTTTGCGGCTTAAGAATTTCAGTCACACTGGAATTAGATTATCCAAATAAAAGATTAACAAGGCGCTCAAGCAACGCGCACTTCGTGCGCTCGACAGTTTGTAAGTCGCCGCTTTGTGGTTTTGCTTCGCAAAATTTTTTCCACAAATCGTCAACTTAGAAACTGCGACTGAGCTTAACGTTATATAAAAAGAGGAGAATCGCTCTGAAATTTAGTAAATACCATGCGTTAGGTAACTCCTATATCGTAGTGAATCCAGAACATATCGACTCTGATCTTTCTACTGCAACAATTAAAAATATTTGTCACAAAAACTATGGCATCAGTTCGGATGGTCTATTGATCGGTCCGTTAAAGTCATCCTCTGCAAACTTTGCCTTACGTATATTTAATCCTGACGGAAGTGAAGCTGAAAAAAGTGGAAATGGGCTTCGAATCTTTTGCCGTTATTTATGGGATCTTGGTTTAGTTAAGGAAGGGCCTTTTTTAATTGAAACAAAAGGCGGTATCGTTAGTGCTCAAGTATTTGAGCACGGGAAAACTGTTAAGGTTGAAATGGGTAAAGTTTCGTTTTCTAGTTCAAATATTCCTGTGCTGGGTGCTGAGCGTGAAGTACTTTTAGAAAATATTGAAATTAATGGTCATGCCTTTGTTTTTAGTGCAGTAACAATAGGTAATCCACATTGCGTAATTTTACACGAAGAACCTACCGAAGAAATTGCTCGCATTTATGGTTCCATATTGGAAACGCATTCGAGTTTTCCAAATCGAACAAATGTGCAATTCGTAAAGGTTATAGATCGTAACAACATACAAATTGAAATATGGGAGCGTGGTGCTGGTTATACTATGGCTTCCGGTAGCAGTAGTTGTGCAGCAGCTTCAGTCGTTAGAAAACTTGGTTTGTGTGAAAATAACATAAAAGTAATTATGCCTGGCGGCGAAATAAAAATTGAAATTTCTGAAAATTTCACAATTACAATGCTTGGCTCTGTTACTCCAGTTTGCATTGGTGAAGCTTATCAAGACTGTTTGTCTCAAAATACATAAATGAATCTATAGTTTTAATAAATGCAATTTGTTTAAGTTCTGTTGAGGCTAACTCAGAGCTTGGGGTTTTTCCTGGGCCAACTTCGGAAGAATTAAAGAAAGAAATGTACGAAGTATTAGACGGCGGCAGCTGTTTTTTTAACTTGAAATACAACATAAAAAGCGGTGCTTTTACTTCACTAAATGTGAATGGCGAAGCATAATTATGTAACAAAGCATTACACCTGACGAATTGTAAGTATATATGAGCCTTTCATTTCACATTGGTTTTAATGGTCAATGCAAAGAAGCCTTTGAGTTCTATGCAGAGCATTTAAATGGAACTATTGGCACAATGCTGGAGTTTAAAGATTCTCCTGTCGCAGCAAGTGTCTCCACAGAATGGCAACATAAAATTGTTCATGCCAATATCTTAATTGAAGGAATTGAACTAGCTGGCGGTGACGTTCAACCGGAGCAATATCAAAAGCCGAAAGGTTTTAATATATTGTTAAGTGTGAACAACGAAAGTAGGGTTAAATTCCTATTTGAGCAGTTTTCTGTTGGCGGTGAAGTAATTTTGCCGCCTCAAAAAACATTTTTTTCGTCTTGTTATGCAATCGTTGTAGACCGGTTCGGTGTGCCCTGGAAGTTTAGTTGTGGCGCATAACATGCGATTCACCGAAACAGTCTTAGCCAAAATTAATCACAGGCATCAAAAACATGTATTCATCAACTTTTATTTTTTTAAAAAAGCAATTTGACGACGAGTTTTACGAGCTCGATAAAGCTATAGCCGATGCAGCAAAATCAATTCCGGGATATTTAGGCGAGGAGTCATGGGAAAACCCAGACAACGGTTATATTTCGAATGTATATTACTGGGAATCACTGGAAGCACTTCGCATACTTATGGAGCATCCCAAACATTTACAAGCGAAAGCATCTCAAGAAAAATGGCTAAATGGTTACAAAGTCGTTATTTCTCAAGTACTCAAAACCTACGGAAATATCGAGTCAGATATTTTACAGATAAGTTCGTAGGTGGAGTTGATAGACACCACACACTTCAAAAAATTTGGTGAGGTTATAAATCATGAATGTAAAACAACGCGAAGAACTAATAAAGTTGTTGCAAGTACGCTTTGAGAAAAATATGAATCGTCATAAGGATATTGATTGGGCAAAGGTACACGCAAAACTGGAAGCCAATCCCAAAAAACTTAAATCACTTGATGAAATGGAAAAAACCGGTGGTGAACCGGATGTTGTGGGCTTTGACAAAAAAACCAGTGAATTTATTTTTTACGATTGTGCAGCAGAAAGTCCTAAAGGTCGTCGCAGTGTTTGTTATGACAAGGCTGCACTGGACTCACGCAAAGAGCACAAACCGGAAAATAATGCAGTGGATATGGCAAAAGCCATGGGCATTGAAATGCTGACAGAAGAAGAATATCGGCATTTACAAACATTGGGCGAATTTGATCTCAAAACATCCAGCTGGATAAAAACACCCAATGAAATTCGCAAACTTGATGGCGCCCTTTTTTGTGACCGCCGCTACAATCATGTTTTTACTTATCACAATGGTGCGCAATCTTACTATAACGTTCGTGGATTTCGCGGTTCATTGCGAGTGTGAATTTATTGATTCGCTACAACTTTTTGCTGTAAATCCTTTCAGAAACGCGCGCCGTAAATTTCCGGCTTTGATTGTATTGGCAACCATTTTTGATGTGCGTTCTGCACCTGTTAATTTTCTGACCCAGGATCGGTAAGGAATTACACTTTCAGTGGTGCGTTTAATGGCATCAAGCGATGCATCACCCACGGCATCAGCGCTTAATTGTAAACGGTCAGCTGTTTTTTTATTTTTCTGATCAATATCAGGAGCCAACACCCGATTTAAAGCCTGAATTTCCTGTTTCAATTCTTTGCAATTCGACGCAACAGGTACGGCATATGGGTATTCTTCTGCTTTTAATAAAACTTCAGGGATTTTTTCACGTATCAAGTTCAAATCCTTAAGTGGAGAAGTCAACGCATTATTAATCTCTTTTCGGTCTTTATCGGCATCCCGGGTAGTACTGCAAGCAATACACAGAACACAAAGTAAAATAAGGGATAATTTTTTCATAGAGATTCCATGTTATTTTTCACAAAGGTCAGGTGATATGACCTGATTACTGGCACTTAATAAACTGGTTTTATCATCCAGCGTATCTTGCGTTAATTCAAACATGAAAACTCCAGCAAGCTGATGGTCAAGTATATAGCGGGATTTATTTCTGACTAAATCCGGTGTTTCGAAAAATACATTACCTATCCTTCCCGATTCAATATCAGTATTTTTCTGTTTGATTATTTCAACAATACGCCTGTGGGGATAATCTTTGTTAACCGAGTTATTTTTACCATCAACAAACTCTATGCCATAAGCAGGAAAACCGACGAGTAATTTATCTTTTTGAAAACCGCGATCCAACACATATTCAATGCTTTTTTTGAAAGTTGAATAATCTGCATGATGAGTAACCGGTGATGATTCCCAGGCACCGGTAAAATCGTAAGCCATAAGGACAGCGTAATCGAGATATTGCTGAATTTCGGGAAGATATTGTTCGCCATACCAATAGCCTGCAAAAATATCGGCTGTCATTTGAATGTCGTCGGGTAACTCTGTTCGCAAGGCGGCAAGCAAATCGACCAGCAATCTACTTTCGATGGGATCGTTACCGCCTTGTTGGTGCACGGCTTGTTTCGTCCAATATTCCCAATCTATATCAATGCCATCAATTTTATGTGCAACCACGTAATCATTTACATTTTTCGCAAAGATTTTTAACAGGTTTTTGTCTGCGGCAATTTTTTGAAATGCATCGCCATAACCTATGGCTCCACCAATAGACACAAATACTTTTTTATTTTTCTCATGGGCCATTTTCACCAGCGGATCAATTATCTTATCCACATCAGCCGTATGCAAACTACCATCGGCACCAGGCAAAACAAAGATAAGCGTAATGTGAGTAAATTTATTCCAGGGGATATTTTCAAGTGGTAATTGATTGGCTGACCAGGTTGGGTAAACCGCAACAATCGGCAAACACCGGGTCTGCTTTGGATTATCTTGTTGTGAACAAGCTGCACATAAAGTCCACAAGACCGCAATCAATATTATTTTCATGGGTTATTTCCATAAACAATTCGATCAAACCAATCTGTCATATATTTCATCATTGAGTGATCACATTACAGGTTCAACTGTTTTTATCAATCATAAAAATGAGACCTGGCTTTAGTTAAAAGTGAATAACTTATCACATAGGTACTCATGTCGTTACTGTACAATTCCGCCCGGTCTGAACATCCCGAACCCGTTTTTATTTGAGCATCGGGATAAAAATAATAGCTGTTCGAAAAAGCATCGTCATTCATAAATCGGCTGATAATAACATCGGGTTAATTTTCATTGCTGTTTAATCCACACACTCACAATTTCGATATTCCTATCATCCGGGAGAATAGAATGAAATTAAAATCACTATTGTTGTTTTTACTCAGTTGCAGTTTTGCCACTGATCTTTATGCCGCGAACAGACCCTCAGGTTACGTTACACTTTGCAATGAGGGTAAAACCTGTTCTGTTGCAACATCCACAAACGTCGCTTTTGGTCGCGCTGATAAATTTTTTTACAAAACATTGAGCGGAACATTTGTTTGCTCTGAAGCTACTTTCGGTGGCCGTATTGCCGGTGGCGTTAACGAATGCTCTCGTCCCAATACCCAAAGTTCTACCAGTTCCGTAACACGTTCTTCGAGTTCTTCCAGTTCACGATCCAACTCCGTTTCATCTTCAATCAGCTCAAGTTCGCGCAGTTCAAGTATTTCGTCTATCAGTTCAAGTTCTCGCAGCTCCAGTTTATCCTCTGTGTCTTCCAGTTCCAGATCATCCAACAGTTCAAGCTCCCTGGCACCTGTTGTCACCTCAGGTGTTGATGGTTTTGCTGCAGTGGATGCATTGGGCCTTGCCACTACAACTGGTGGTGCTGGCGGTGCCGTTGTTACAGCAACCAACTTCGCTGAACTGAATCAGTACATGGATTCAAACGATACGCTGATCATTTTGGTATCTGGCACCATCCAATTAAATGGCATGACACCATTGCGCTCCAACAAAACACTGATGGGCATTAACAACGCGAAGCTGACAGGCGGCGGATTGGAAATGTACAAACGCAGCAACATCATTATTCGTAATATTACTTTTGAAAATGCGCCGGATGACTCACTCAAAATTAATCAAAACTCACATCATATATGGGTAGACCACTGTACTTTCACAGATGGTGATGTTGCCGACCCTGAAGCAACTAACCACGATGGTTTGTTTGATATCACACGTCAATCAAGCTACATCACTATTTCTTACAACAAGTTTTTCAACCATGCAAAAACCATGTTGATAGGTCACAGTGACAGTGCATCTTCTGATGTAGGATTTTTAAAAGTCTCTATTCACCACAACTGGTTTAACGGCACTGCAAGCCGTCATCCACGTTTGCGTTACGGTGAAGTGCATGTTTACAACAACTATTACCTGAACAACAAAGAATACGGTGCAACTTCTACCCAGGAAGGCGATCTGGTGGTTGAAGGAAATTATTTCCAGGGCGTTCCTTTCCCAACATTGGTTGGTTATGCCGAATCAGGTCCTGGCGATATAGTTGAACGTTACAATGTGTTTGTTGATTCAGGTGTTGCCCAAACACGCGGTACCGCATTTGATCCTTACACTTATTACAACTATGTATTGGAAGATGCTGCCAGTCTGCCTGCGAAGTTAACGCAAAACACTGGTGCTGGCGTCATTGACCCTTATGCAGTATTAGGTATTTCCCGTTGATCCACTTTCCCTTTGATGATTCGTCATCAAAGGGATTTTTTCAGGCTCACACCACTTTATAAAAAATCTAACTCTAAAAATAATTAACCAGTTTGGCGGATCTCTTCCGCCTTTTTTTATTCTGTAATGTTAAAAACTGCATGATACGCCGAGTTATTTAATACCTGGCTTAATCATCCTGATCAAAGTTTTATCCTTGCGAATAAAATGATGTATCAATGCCGCCAACGCATGAATAACAACAATCACGATCAGTACCCAGGACAAATATTTGTGGGCCAGCGACACTATATTCAGCTGCTCGTTATCCAGCAATATCAGTGATGGCACCTGAAAAAGACCAAATACATCAATCGATTGACCTTCATAGGTACAGGTCAGATAACCCGTGATAATAATCGCAAACAACAACAGGTACAGACTGAACTTGATCAGTTTAATGATGATGTTGGTCAATAACGATTGGGTCAAGGCAACCGGGGTTTTACTGGTCAGGCGCCACAATAACCTGATTGCCACCCAGATAAACAACAAGCTGCCCATTGCATAATGGAAATGCGCAATTTTTAAGAAATTTGGCGAGGAATAACCACCGAAATGTATCAGGTAAATTCCCAATCCAAAAATCAGTAAAGTGACTGCTGCCGTTACCCAATGGAATAATATGGTGAAAATGCCGTAACCTGACGAAGAATCTCTTATCATTTTTATACCTCATGTTGTGCAAATTATTGTTATATTATTTTTCAAACCTAATTCAGGCAGAGTTATCTGAAAATAAAAAATATCCTATCGATAACACAGCCACAGCGACAAATATTCCACTCACGACAAATTGTTTTATATTCATCGCCAGAAAGAAAGCGGACACTCCATGCACCAGTTGTAGCACTGGCAAATTGGACAATACCAGAATACTGACCAACAACAATGGAACCCAGAAAATAATCTGTTTAACCCAGGGATTAAATTCCTGCTGACGAGGTAACTGTGACATTACTCGCCCGGTAAAGCCATCGTCATCAATATAATCACGGGTTTGTTGAAAATGTTGTTTCAACAATTGTTCAAAATTATCGTCGTTCATTTTAAATTACTCATGCAAGGCACCTTGCCAGGCTGATAATGCGTGTTGCAATTTTTGTTTGCCTCTATTGATATGGGTTTTCAAAGTTCCCAAAGGCACACTCATCACCAGCGCTGCTTCTTCGTGAGAAAAACCATCTTCAAAACACAAACCGATTGCCATTTTTTGCGCCGGGCTCAACAGCTGCATAGCAGCCGCAAGATCTTTTTTAGCGTGATATTGATCAATTTCAGAAGTTTCAGATTCCACTTCTTCATTGTCATCCAACTCGCACCATTGAATTTTTTTACCACGCCAACGGTTAGCAGCAATATTAAAAGTAATCCGATACAACCAGGTTGAAAATTTGCAGTCGCCACGAAACGCCGATAAAGCTTTATAAGCTTTGATGAATGCCTCCTGAGCCAGATCATCAGCCAAGTGTATATCACCATCACTGAGGCGTCTTGCCCAGCTGCGCAATTGCGATTGATAACGCAAAACCAGCTGCGAAAATGCATGCTGATCCTGATGCGCCACCACTCGCGCGATTAAGTCCTGATCTGAAATCATCGCTGTTAACGAATCAGGCAGATTTTTTAGGTTGCGATAATTTCCATATCGCCAAACGGGATAAGCCCGCCGCGATAACAATGAGCCCTACAGCACCTATTTCAAAACCAATCAGTACAGTCAGAAAAACCATTAGCGCCAAACCGACAAGTGTTTCTTTAATTCCTTTGGATAGATTGGCTTGGCTTTTACCATCAAAATCAGTCAACAATTCTTCAGGCACATCACGGCCGGCATCCAGAAATTTTTGGATCAACTCCTGATGCTGCGTCCGTTTTTGTGCCAATGCGCGATAGCGTGCAACCACCAAGGCTATGATAAAAAGAAAGCCACCCCCTATGACCACAATAATTGCCACTACAGGAATCAACAACATTTCATTGAATCCGGCACTCAGTGATTCCGGTGATGGAGGAGTGAAATGTTCAAAATGCTGTTTAATGCTATCTTCAATCTGATCCGAATTTATTTGTTCAACATTCACTGCAGGCAGGATTTGATTGGTCTCCAGCGTCTTTGGCGTGTCACCTTCAACAATAATTCCCACAATTTCTTCCGCACGATTGGGAAGGGATAAAAGCAAAAGCATCAAGCTACAAAGAATCAATGCCAATACTTTATGTGAATAAATAGGATGTGCAGTCATAGCTTCCCCAAACCTGTTGTTACCCGTTTAATCTTATTGATTGAGACCCGCACAACAAACATTCGGATTCACCCCGAGCTAATTAAATATACCCCTGAACCAGCCACCCTCAACCAGTTCACAATCGGCAGTTTGCAAGGGTTTAAATTCCTCAACAATCGGTACCCAGGTAGCACCTTTGCAATTTTCGGCACTCAAATTACCTGTTTCCCTGTCAAGCCAATCAAATACTACGCCTGGTGGTGGCTCCTGATTCAATGAGCGTGTTGGTATTTTTTTCATAAAATCAACCCAGATTTGTAATGCACCACTGGCGCCACTGAAAGGCGTGACCGAATTGTCGTCATTACCCATCCAGACCACCGCCAGGTGCTCACCGGAAAAACCGGCGAACCAGCTATCGCGTTGATCATTGGTAGTGCCTGTTTTTCCTGCCACCCTCAAATCAGCGGGTAATTGAATTGCAGCGCTTCTTCCGGTCCCCATGGTGGTGACCTGATGCAAGGCATATTGCAGTTGAAAAATGCTTTCTGCCGAAAATTGCTGTTCCAATTCGAGCGGGTAACGTTTGAGAGGCTGGCCGTCTGCCGTTAATA
This sequence comes from uncultured Cellvibrio sp., assembly GCA_946481095.1. Next base: position 19,397 of record CAMLML010000031.1, on the reverse strand, counting down.
CTTCGCGAATAGCGTGCAGCGGAACATGAACGCCATCTGCTGCCAGAGTGTGATAAATACCGGCAACCTCAAAAGGCGTCATTTCCTGCGCACCCAATAACAATGAGGGCAACTCTTTCATCTCACCCGTATAACCGGCCTTTCTGACCGCTTTTACCACTTTGGATAAACCCAGGGTCATGCCCAAACGGGCAGTGGACTGGTTAAAGGAATTAGCCAAAGCTTCTATCAAAGGTAAATTGCCGTGGCTGACTTTGTCATAATTTTGTGGCTCCCATTTTTGACCACCGGATTGGTACTCAACAGGATCATCACTGATGGTCGTCATCAGGTTGTACATCTGCGGAATTTCCAATGCAGCCAGATATACAAAGGGTTTCATCAATGAACCCATTTGGCGTCTGGCATCAAGTGCACGGTTATACCCCTCAAAACGCGGGTTTTTATCTCCCACCAACGCAAGCACTTCACCACTGCCCACCGATGTCACCACAATCGCAGCTTGAGTATTTTTTTCCTTGATGCGGCTTTCCATTTGTTGCAACCGGGCTACCAATGTAGCTTCAGCTTGTCGCTGCAAGGTCGGTGAAAAACTGGTGAATATTCTCAGCCCTTCACTGCGTAAATCCTCCTCGCGATAATCCTGTTTCAACTGGCGCTTGACCAAATCCATAAATGCCGGATAAGTGGTCGTACTCGCTGACGCATCCGCTACAACTCCCAGAGGTGTTGTCCGGGCAGTTTTGAATTGCTCTTCAGTAATTAATTGTTCAGCCAACATCACACCCAACACCAAATTGCGTCTTTCCTTTGCGCGCTCAGGGTGTCGCCATGGATTGTAATAAGAAGCCCCCTTTGCAAGGCCCACCAACAACGCAACCTGTTGCACATTCAATTCACTGATAGGCCGCCGAAAATAATGCTGCGCCGCCAAACCAAATCCATGAATCGCACGCGGTCCGCTCTGACCTAAAAACACTTCATTGACATAGGTTTCCAGAATTTCAGCCTTGCTGTAATGGATCTCCAACAAAACCGCCATAATTGCTTCCGGAATTTTCCGCTGCAAAATACTTTGTTCATTGGAAAGGTAAAAATTTTTCACTAATTGTTGTGTGATGGTACTGCCGCCCTGACGAACACCACCATGACTCAGGTTCACCCAGGCTGCGCGCAAAATTGCCATAGGCGACACACCGTGATGCTCCAGAAAATGTTTGTCTTCAACGGCCAATAAAGTTTCACCCAGTATGGGTGGCAAGTCGGTCAATTTAACCAACAGCCTGTCTTCCTGATTGGCGGGATAAAAACCACCAATTTCCTGTGGCTCCATACGTACCAAGGGTAAATCCGCACTGGCCTGATCAACCAATGAAGCCACTTGTCCGTTGGCAATAGTGACCCGAAACATTTGCGAGCTTTCAGTCTTATCCCAAAACACAAATCCACGACTGTGTACTTGATACTCGATGCTGGATGAAAAAGAGGAAACCCGTTTTTTGGCTTGCCCGGGTTGACGAATATCACCTGATAAACCATACCCCAGAGCTTTTAATTCCTGTTCGAACAAATCCGGTGTCAAACTCAACCCCTGATACAACTCCAGCGGTTGCGCATAAACACGAGCAGGCAAGGCCCATTTTTTTCCTTCGAATTTTTTTCTGACCTGTACATCCAGATATAACGTCCAGACCAACATCACCAGCATAAAAAATAATATGGAGTAAATTGTCCAACGCCAAAAGCGGCCCCATTTTGTCGTGACAGATTTTACGGGCTTGGACTTGGCTGAACGTTTTTTACGTCTGGTCATGTGCTACTCAACTACCTAGGTTTTTACGCGAGTGGCAGTGTAAACTGCCGGCCAATTTTTTCCTATTGAATGACTATTGGGTTTTTTGGGGTAATGCATATGAAACGTTTTCACATTTATGGCATTGGTGCTGCGCTGGTTGATACTGAAATCACGATTGCAGATTCCGATTTAATCCAAATGGCTGTCGCCAAAGGCGTTATGACACTGGTGGATGAACAACGACAAAATCAATTAATTCACTACTTGCAAGATCATCTGGTTGCATCGCATAAAGCCAGTGGCGGATCAGCCGCCAATACCATTATTGCTGCCAGCTATTTTGGTTGTGATAACGTCTATTCCTGTAAAGTTGCCAACGATGAAAACGGTGAATTTTATTTGCAAGACTTGCGTAAAGCTGGCGTCATCACACCTGCACATATTCAACCACCGGCAGGCATCACCGGAAAATGCCTGGTCATGATCACACCGGACGCTGAACGCACCATGAATACTTTTCTCGGCATTAGCGAAACCTTGTCTACAAAAGAATTGGATCCGCAAGCGATTGCCCAATCGGAATATGTCTATATCGAGGGCTATCTGGTGACATCACCAACCGGAAAAGCAGCCGCGATTGAACTGGCCAAAATAGCCAAAGCCAATAACACCAAAACCTCATTGAGTTTATCCGATCCTGCGATGGTGCAATTTTTCCGCGATGGTTTGCTGGAAATGATCGGTGACGGAGTTGATTTAATTTTCTGCAATCGCGACGAAGCCTTAGGCTTCACCCAAACCCATCAGCTTGATGATGCCTGCAAAGCATTAAAAAAATATTGCAAACAATTTGCCATTACCTGTGGCAGCGATGGCGCACTGGTGTTTGATGGAAAAAATCTCATACAAGTACCCGGCACACCAATAAAAGCAGTCGATACAAACGGTGCAGGTGATATGTTTGCCGGCGCTTTTTTATATGCCCTGATACAGAAAAAAGATTTTGAAACTGCCGCAAAATTCGCCAATCTCTGTGCGGCAAAAGTAGTATCGCAATTTGGGCCGCGATTAAAACCGGAACAATATGCTGAACTGAAAACCGGTTTTTCTATTTAATTGTCAAACACCGGCGCAAGTAGAACAGTTCTGATCTTTCTTCAATTTGATCTCGCGCCATTCCAAATGGCGTGCATCAAAAACCAATAAACGGCCAGACAATGAAGTTCCAAAACCGCTAATCAGTTTTATGGTTTCCAGTGCTTGCATTGAGCCTATCACCCCCACTAATGGCGCTAACACGCCATTGGCAGCACAAGTCAGATCATCCTGATTTTCTTCGTACAAACACGCATAACAGGGGCTGGTCTCTTCACGAAAATCAAATAGGGTTATTTGCCCTTCCAATCTTATTGCTGCGCCTGAAACCAAAGGCACTTTTGCTGCAACACAAGCCGCGTTAATGGCAAAACGGGTTTGAAAATTGTCTGTGCAATCCACCACTACAGCCACTTGTTTAACTTGTTCAAGCAGACTGTCTGCATCCAACATTTTTTCAATGCAGGTAATTTGAATATCCGGATTTAATTCACGCAAGGTCTTTGCTGCTGACTGCGCTTTATTTTCACCCACACGAGAAGTACCGTGCACAATTTGTCGTTGTAAATTGGTGATATCTACCAAATCAAAATCAGCCAACACCAAATGTCCAACGCCCGCCGCTGCCAAATACATAGCCACCGGCGAACCTAACCCACCCAAACCCACAATCAACACTTTCGCCGCCAATAATTTTTCCTGTCCTTCGATATCAATATCGGGAAGCATGATTTGACGTGAGTAGCGGAGTAATTGTTGATCGTTCATGTTGATAATTGCCCAAATTAAATGTTTACAGACGACCCCGGGTTACCCGATCATTTCCACCAAGATCCTTTCGCGTTTCAATCGCTGAATATCCATTTTCCAAGAATAATTTTTTAACAGCGTCCGCTTGATTGTGTCCATGCTCCAGCAATAAATATCCACCGGATGTCAAAAATGATTTGGCATGGCTGATAATCTTTTTAATATCCGCCAATCCATTGTCTTTCGCAATCAAAGCAGATAAAGGCTCAAAACGTACATCGCCTTGCGACAAATGCACATCATCGGGATCTATATAGGGCGGATTGCTGACAATCAAATCAAAACTGATTGCAGGAATTTTTTCAAACCAATCACTTTGCAATATTCTGATATTGTCAAAACCCAATTGACATCGATTGGTTTCCGCCAGTGCTACAGCATCTGATGATTGATCCACCGCCATAAATTGCCAATCTGGTTTTTCACTCGCCAGTGCCAACACGATTGCCCCCGTCCCCGTGCCCAAATCCAAACATAAACGTTTTTTTTCAGGCAGATCGGCTGCAAATAATTGTAAAGCCACTTCAACCAATATTTCTGTATCGGGGCGAGGAATTAATGTGGATGCATTCACTGCCAATGGCAACGACCAAAATTCGCGACGCCCGATAATATGCGCAACTGGCTCACCTTTTTTGCGACGTTCGAGCATCTGTAAAAAATCGGCAGTTTGTTTTTCTGTTAATACATGATCTGGCCAGGTAAATAACCAGGTGCGATTTTTTTGCAACAGATGTGTGAGCAATAATTCAATATCCAAACGCGCAGTGTCACTCACGGAATTTATTTCTTCCGACAGTGTTAGGCATTGTTTGATGGATAGTTGTTGTGTCATTTTTTCTCGGACATTGTGCTAAATTCTTTCACCCCCTCCTAACCTTCCCCTTGGCAAGGGGGAGGAACTGTTCCTTCTTTTGAAAAGGGAGGCGGGGGAGGGATTTAGGATGGTCAAATTTTTGAGGATTTTAAATCCCCCCTAACCCCCCTTTTTCAAAGTGGGGAACGACTCCCTCCTTAATAAAGTAGGGAGTCACGTCCCCTCCCCTTACGAAGGGGAGGGTTAGGGTGGGGTTTGATTTAATCGCCAATCGCCGCCAATTGATCCGCCTGATACTCATGCGCAAGTGGTTGCAATATCGGATCCAAATCACCTTGCATAATCGCATCCAGAGAATAAAGCGTTAAATTAATTCGATGATCTGTCATGCGCCCCTGCGGATAATTGTAAGTGCGAATGCGTTCGGATCTATCGCCGCTGCCAACCAAATTCCTGCGCTCGTCGGAAATAGTTTTGTGTGCTGCTTCTTCTTGCATGGTTTTTAATTTGGTTGCCAACAAACTCATCGCACGTGCACGATTTTTATGTTGCGAACGTTCATCCTGACATTCAACTACTATGCCCGTAGGTAAATGCACTATACGAATCGCCGAATCGGTTTTGTTAACGTGCTGGCCACCCGCACCGGATGATCGATAAGTATCAATACGCAAATCAGCTTTATTGATATTCACTTCTTCCATTTCATCGGCCTCTGCCATCACGGCAACTGTACAAGCAGATGTATGTATTCGACCTTGTGATTCAGTTTCAGGTACGCGCTGTACACGATGCGCGCCCGATTCAAATTTCAATCGACCATAAACTCCCTGACCTGACACCAACGAAATAATTTCTTTAAAGCCGCCATGCTCACCTTCATTTTGACTCAGAATTTCTACGCGCCAACCTTGTTTTTCAGCGTAGCGTGAATACATGCGAAATAAATCACCGGAAAAAATAGCGGCTTCGTCACCACCTGTTCCTGCGCGCACTTCCAGATAACAATTTTTTTCGTCATTGGGATCTTTCGGCAATAATAATTTTTGCAGATCCAATTCTGTTGGCTCAATCGCCGCTTCACACTCCTTTAACTCTTCTGCCGCCATTTCTTTCATATCATCGTCGCCTTCAATCAGCAACTGTTTGGCTTCTTCAATATCAGCCAGAAGTTGTTGGTATTTCTTGTAGGCTATGACAACAGGTTCCAGCTCGGCATATTCTTTGGATAAATCGCGAAAACGGTTTTGATTGTTGATAATCTCGGCTTCAGACAATAAAGCGCTGACTTCTTCGTAACGCTCTTTGAGACGTTCCAGTTTTTCCACTATGGAGGATTTCATTTGTGACACTTCTCGTAAAAAAGATTAAAAAATAGAATGAATTAAATCAAAACAAAAAGGTGAGCGACGCTAATGGTCGGCAGAGTCATCGGACTTGATGGAAAATAATTCCTGTGCAGCGCGCATAACATAATGACGATGATTGGCGCTTGCCTCTTTTAATACAGTGGTGGGGGAATGGAGTAACTTATTGGTCAGGTTGCGCGCCAATTGCGATAAAATTTCTTCAGCGTTTGCTCCTGACTGTAATTGTTTTAGAGCTTTCTGTAATTCAAGATCACGTATCTGCTCAGACTGATTACGATATTGCTTAATCAGGTCAACCGCATTCAATTCACGCTGTTGTTTTAAATAATCTTCAACACCCTGATCAATAATTAATTGAGCTTGATCCGCTGCCAACACACGTGATTTTTTATTTTCATCAATCACAGCATGCAAATCATCAACCGTATAAAGATAAACATCTTCCAATTCGGCCACTTGCGATTCGATATCACGCGGCACGGCTATATCCAACATAAACATAGGTTTGTGTTTACGTTTTTTCAATGCTGATTCAACTGCACCTTTTCCCAACAAAGGTAATTGACTGGCAGTAGAGGAAATGACGATATCGGCACGATGCAATTGTTCAGGAATCTCTGCCAATAAAAAAGCTTCACCATCAAATTCAGCCGCCAGTTTTTGCGCGCGAGCCAGGGTTCGATTGGCAACCAATATTTTTTTGATGCCATGCTCAGCCAGATGCCTGGCTACCAGCGCAATAGTTTCACCTGCACCAATCAACAGTGCAGTATCTTCTTTCAAATTGGAAAAAATTTGTTGCGCCAAACTAACCGCGGCATAAGCAACCGATACAGGGTTTTCGCCAATCGCCGTTTCCGTTCTGACACGCTTGGCGACATTAAATACATGCTGAAAAACCGAATGCAGTTCACTGCCTACAGTCCCTACTTCTCGCGCAATCGCGAATGCCGATTTCATTTGACCGAGTATTTGCGGCTCACCCAACACCAAAGAATCCAAACCACCGGCAACTTTCATTATGTGTTTGAGTGCATCCTGATTTTTGTATGCATAAAAACTTTTTTGCAAGTCTGCAGCGGGGACTTCTGTGTGTGCAAGCAACCAATTTTCTATGGTGTCACTCTGCTCGGCTACAGCATAAATTTCTGTGCGATTGCAAGTAGACAAGATGGTTACTTCACTCAATCCATTTTGACTTGCAGCGTCTTTCAAGGCTGACTCTATAATTTCCGGCGAAAAGGCCACTTTCTCACGCAAAGCGAGAGGTGCCGAATTATGATTGATGCCGAAAGCAATGAGTGTCATGAATCCAATATTTGATCTATTCAAAAAAGGGCGGTATTGTCCGGTGACTTGGCAAGTCTGACAAGGGTTTATTAGAGCCTAGCCAAAATCCGCCTATACTCAACAAAGTTTATAACGGATGAACTCATGAAAACACCTCGTTGTCCGTGCATCATCGACATAGAAGCTTCAGGTTTTGGCGCCCACAGTTATCCAATCGAGATAGGTGCAGTCAAAGCCGACGGCTCCCGTTTTTGCAGCTTGATCACCCCCGAAGAAGACTGGATACATTGGAGCGCAGACGCGGAAGCAGTTCACGGCATACCGCGGCATTTGCTGTTTGAAAAAGGCAACCCGGCAAAAGATGTTTGCCATGCGTTAAATATATTTTTAGGCCCGATTACCGCCTACAGCGATGCATGGGTTCATGACAGCCCCTGGTTAACGCGCCTGTTTTGGGCAGCACGTTGCACACCGGAGTTTCATTTAAGCCCTATAGAATTAATAACCCCCGAACATCAGTTGTTGGTATGGGATCAAGCCAAACAGGATCTGGAATTACAACTCAAAATTCGCCGTCATCGCGCCAGTTCCGATGCTTTTTTAATACAACAAACCTGGCTGCTCTCGAAAGAAATGACCGAGCCTTCCCGAAAATATTATTGACCCTGATCAAGCTAAATTGATTATGATGCTGACCCCCTGACCATTCCGCCATCCAAGATGAATTACAGACTCATTTTTATCCTTATTTTTTTATTAACATTGCTTTCAGCCTGTGCGCATAGATCAACACTGAAATCGGTTGAATTCAAAACCCATCAAAAAACAATCAGCCCACTCAATCACTGGAAGTTAAATGGAAAATTGGGAATTAAAACAAATGAAGACTCAGGAAGTGTCAATATTAAATGGATGCAAGAAGCAGCATCCTATGACATACAACTCACTGGCCCACTGGGACAAAGATCAATTCATATTGAAGGTGACAATCTACAGGTCAGCCTGAAAGAAAAAGGTAAACCTGAAGTCAAGGCGAACTCTGCTGAAGAGTTGATTCAAGAGGTGACGGGATGGAAGCTACCCTTGACCCAATTGAATTACTGGATACGAGGGCTACCAGCTCCCAACACCAAAATTAAAAACATCAGGGACAATGGCATGGGTTTAATTGGCACACTTGAGCAATCCGGCTGGCTCATCGAATACCCGTCTTACCATCATCTGACTTACAAAAACCAGTTAATTTATTTACCGCAAAAAGTCACCGCTCGTTTTAAAGATTTTCGACTGACATTGATAGTGCGTGAATGGACACTCAAAGAAAATGACAACCCATAGCCTAAGCCTGCTTTCACCTGCCAAATTAAACCTGTTTTTACATATCACAGGTCGTCGAAGTGATGGCTATCACCAACTGCAAACTGTTTTTCAATTGTTACATTATGGAGACCAGCTAACTTTCACACTCACTCCTGAAGATAGCATCCAACTGGAACCCGAACTCGCCGGTGTTAAATTTGAAGACAACCTGATTGTTCGTGCCGCAATGCAGCTGGAAAAGTACCGGCGTGTCCGACAGGGAGTGCGTATCCAACTTGAAAAAAGATTACCTATGGGAGGAGGAATCGGAGGTGGAAGCAGTAATGCCGCGACTACGCTGGTGGCATTGAATCATTTATGGAAATGTCATTTATCCACACAGCAATTGGCTGACATTGGCCTTGGTTTGGGCGCCGATGTTCCGGTATTTGTTCGGGGTCGAAGCGCCTGGGCAGAAGGTGTGGGTGAACAACTCGAAGCTATTGATTTAGCTACAAATTGGTATCTTGTTGTGCACCCCGATTGTCACGTTTCTACCGCTGCAATTTTTTCACACAAAGATTTGACAAGAGATACGGCGGCCATTAAAGTGGCGGCCTTTCTTGAAGGGGGTGGTCGTAACGACTGCCAACCACTGGTAAGAAAACTTTACCCTGAGGTAAATGAGTGCTTGCAGTGGTTGGAAGATGCGGGATACCAACCTCGAATGACGGGTACAGGTTCTTGTGTATTTTTGAGTTTCAATGACGCTGATTCAGCGATTGCTGCTCAAACCAAAATAGCAGACCTGAAGTTAGATAGTTTTGTGGCTCAAGGGATCAATATCTCGCCAATTCACTATCTACTACCTGATCATTAATCACCTACAGGGGTGTCGCCAAGTGGTAAGGCAGCGGGTTTTGATCCCGCCATTCAGAGGTTCGAATCCTTTCACCCCTGCCATATTCTTCTCTATATATTTGTTGTTCTTGATGATACTCCCGAAATCGGGGAAATTTCCCAAGGGTAAAACCTGCGCTGATTTCTACTACCGACATTAAAGGTACTCAACGTGTCTGATTTAATGGTGTTTACTGGCAATGCCAACCCTGAACTGGCTAAAAAAATAGTTGAACATCTTGGCCTATCTTTAGGTGATGTGTCGGTTTCTCTTTTTTCTGATGGCGAAATTAACGTTGAGCTACTGACTAACGTTCGCGGACGCGATGTGTTTGTAGTACAACCCACTTGCGCTCCCACCAATGACAATCTGATGGAATTAATCATCATGGTAGATGCCCTGCGTCGTGCATCCGCCGGAAGGATTACAGCCGTTGTTCCTTATTTTGGTTATGCACGCCAGGACAGACGCGTTCGTTCAGCCCGAGTACCTATCACAGCCAAAGTCGTGGCCGATATGATGGTCAACGTGGGTGTGGATCGGGTACTGACTGTTGATCTTCACGCTGAACAGATCCAGGGCTTCTTTGATGTGCCCGTCGATAACGTCTACGGCTCACCTGTATTGCTTGAAGATATAGAAAAACAAAACTTCCCCAATTTGGTAACTGTTTCTCCTGATATAGGTGGCGTAGTACGTGCACGCGCTGTCGCCAAACAATTGGGAACCGATCTGGCAATCATCGATAAACGCCGCCCGCGCGCAAACGTTGCGGAAGTCATGCATATCATCGGTGAAATTGAAAACCGAACCTGTCTGCTGGTTGATGACATTATTGATACAGCAGGTACGCTGTGTAGTGCAGCAAAAGCGCTGAAAGATCACGGCGCCAATAAAGTTATAGCCTACTGTACCCATCCGGTGCTCTCAGGCAAAGCGATAGAAAATATTCACAACTCTGTGCTGGATGAATTGGTAGTGACTGATTCAATTCCACTGAGTCAAGCAGCTCAACAATGCTCACGTATTCGTGTGTTGACACTGTCAAGAATGTTGGCGGAAGCCATGCGCCGCTTGAGTAATGAAGAATCCCTGAGTGCAATGTTTCGCGATTAGCAAAACAATGTATTCAATAAACCGCCCGATATGATTCGGGTTTTTGCAACCCCTGAAAGTTCTGGTCGCGGACTGACAGGTTTATAACCAAGAGGACATTATCATGTCTGAAGACTTTAAATTAGACGCTACAGCACGTAACGACATGGGGAAAGGTGCGAGCCGCCGCCTGCGTCGTTTGGCTGATCAAGTTCCCGCCATTATTTATGGCGGCAAAAACGAGCCGCAAAGCATCAGCATTTCACACAATGAATTGTCGAAGCATTTGGAGCACGAATCTTTCTACTCGCACATCATCAGCCTCAATGTTGATGGTAAAGCGCAGGATGTAATTCTGAAAGATTTGCAACGCCATCCATCAAAAGCGCAAGTATTGCATGCTGACTTTTTGCGCATCGACAAATCCACCAAAGTTCACACCCATGTACCACTGCACTTCATCAACGAAGCTGTGAGCAAAGGCGTGAAAATTCAAGGTGGTAAAGTGATTCACAACTTGACCCAGTTGGATATCGTTTGTTTGCCACACAACTTGCCAGAATTTATTGAAGTTGATCTGATCAATATGGAAGTAGGCCAAATCCTGCACATTTCTGATCTGAAACTTCCATCTGGCGTGACTTCAGCTGACCTGCAAAAAGGTGATTCACACAATTTGGCTGTCGCCACTATTGTGAAGCCAAAAGGCGGAGCAGAAGAAGGCGAAGAAGCTTAATCTTTGCGTTAATTAAAAAGGGCAGACTCTTCGGACTCTGCCCTTTTTTGTTGGAGCATTTTAATTTTCTCACATCAATCATTAATCTGATCAATCATGTCAAACATCCAACTTATTGTCGGCCTCGGTAATCCGGGTAGCGAATATGAAAATTCCCGTCACAATGCGGGAGAAGATTTTGTGCGTGCATTTGCCAGAAAATGTGGGGCAAATTTAGCTATGGATAATAAATATTTTGGCTTCACTGCAAAAACACAGTTTCAAGGAAGCGAGCTTCGTTTATTGATTCCCACTACTTATATGAATCGTAGCGGACAATCCGTTGGCGCACTTGCCAATTTTTTTAAAATTCCTGCTGAAGCAATTTTGGTTGCGCATGATGAATTGGATTTGGCACCAGGCGTTGCACGCTTCAAACAAGGCGGAGGCCATGGTGGTCACAATGGTTTAAAAGATATTATTGCCGCACTGGGAAACAATCCCAATTTTGCACGATTGAGATTGGGTATAGGTCACCCTGGGGTTGCTGCTCAAGTAGCCAACTTTGTGTTGAAACGAGCACCGGCAGCAGAGCAGGAACTAATTGAAAAATCTATTCACAAAGCAATTGACTCTATGCCGGATGCCATCAGCGGTGATTGGAATAAGGCCATGAAAAATTTGCACACGACAGCATAATTTTTACACACAAATAGAATAATCAGGTGAGCTGGCATGAACATCAAAACGCTGATTTTCAGTGACGATCCCAAACAAGCATTGAGAATAAAACGATGCCTGGCCTCAAACAAAGCTTATTTGGTAGTCGCACTCCTCACTTATTTTGCTTTTATTAATGGCTATCTGCCGGGTTTTCCTTTAGCCGCTATTATTCTGATCCCTTTATTTGCCAATATTATTTTCTATAGCATGATCCGCAGCCGTCTGAATCTTTATTTCAGCGATCCCAGCCTGACAATTCCACAAAGTGTCTATGCGATGCTGGGCTACATGTTTTTAATTTTTTTTGCACATGAAGTACGCGGTGCATTTTTAATTTTATTATTAGTGGTACCCATGAGCCTTACCCTGCGCGTAAGGCCGAAAAAATTGTTCTGGGTCAGCTTACTACCCTTGATAATACTAGGCAGCATTACGCTCTGGCAGCACTATCATAGCGAATACAATCGCATTTTATTTCTGGATTTGTTTGAGTGGGCAGCATTGGCAACTGGCGCATGGTGGTTAACAGCGGAAGCCAACTACATCGCCAGAAAACGTCAGGAAGCAAAAGAAAGCACACGCAATTTGGAAATTGCATTACTGGACAACATGACACTGGTTGAAAATTTGAGCCGCGAAAAAAAAATTGCCGAAGCGGCTAATTTATCCAATCTGGCCAAATCCAAATTGGTTGCAGCAGCCAATCACGACTTGCGTCAACCGCTGCACGCACTCAATTTATTTGTTGCACATTTACATTCAACCACGGACGCCAATGCTCGCGAGAAAATTTTAAACCATATTGATTCCTGCATTATCAGTATTAATGAACTCTTTGAAAACTTAATGGATATTTCAAAGTTAAATACCGACATCACCAATCCACAATTGCAAAACTATCGACTCAACGATATTTTCAAAAGACTCGACAACACGTTTCGTGAACCAGCGAAAAACAAAGGTTTAGAGTTAAAATTCAGACCATCACCTTTTTATGTAAAAAGTGAACCCGTACTGCTTGAAAGAATTTTACTGAATTTGGTTAATAATGCGCTGCGTTATACTGAAAAAGGAAAAATCCTGATTGGCAGCCGCAAGCGAGGAAACAAGATTGAAATTCAGGTATGGGATACCGGTATAGGGATAAGGCCCGAAGATCAGCGCCGGATTTTTGATGAGAATTATCAGGTCAACAGGACAATCAATAAAACTGCAGGCCGCGATCAGGGAATGGGTCTTGGCTTGGCAATCGTCAATAAATTATGTGCATTACTTAACCATCAGGTAAAAGTAAAATCCGTATTCACAAAAGGAACATGTTTTTCAATATTACTGGATTATGCAGATGATATTCTTGAGCCCACAGCTTACCCACTCATTACCGACAATCATTTTGCCAATAAAAAAATATTAATTATTGATGACGATGTATTGGTGTTAAAAGCTATGGACAGTTTTATGACTCCATGGGGATGCCGCATCATTACGGCGACATCAATCAAAGCAGCATTCAACAGCTTGACCACTTCCGCCATTATTCCGGATTTAATCATTTCAGATTACTCCCTCGGCAACCATGAAACCGGTATTGACGCCATCAAAAAAATTCGCCGCTATTATGAAAAAAATATTCCGGCTTTTTTAATGAGCGGCAACTCTGATACGGAAAAAATCAACGAAGCTCATACCGCAGGTTTTACTCTTCTGAGCAAGCCAATCCAACCCATGATCATGCGATCATTGGTCGCCCAATATTTAACTTATTAACAACGTGAAATGTCTCTATCAATATTAAAAACGATGAAACTTATTTTCGGAACGGAATAAATCCTGAGGAATATAGACATTACCTGAAAGCACTTTTTTTATTGCATTGATCATGTCCTGACGCGAAGTCGCCTTGGGAATAAAACCCAGTGCGCCCAAATTAATCACTTCCAATACTTTTTTCTGATCAACCAGGCCTGACATAACCACTACCGGCAGCTGCGGATACGATTGACGCAATTCTTTCAAAAACTCCAGGCCGCACATATCCGGCAAACCCAAATCCAAAATCAATAAATGTATATCACTGACTTGTTTGAGAATGCGGCGCGCATCAGATGCTTTGACAGCTTCCAGAACTACAACATCCGCAACCAGTTCACGCAGTACTCCACACATGGCCTCACGAATTAATAGATGATCATCTAACAAAATAATATTTAAATTGCCTTGTATTCCTGGCTGCTGATGTTGGCTATAAGGATAAGATTTGACAGTCGGGGTGAATCTATAACCCTTTCCCGATAAAGTCACAATTTTGTCATTGCCCAGTACTTTTCTCAGCATGGATATATGCACATGCAAATTATTTTCTTCCACAACAACATTGGGCCAAAGTGTGGCAAATATAGATTCTTTGGTGACCAGTTTACCGGCGTTATGTACTAACAGAGTCAAGAGATCGAGTGTTCTGGAACCCAATGCCAGATCCTCATCAAGATGGAGCAATCTGCCTTCTTTGGGTTGGAGTTCGTAATCATCAAATCGATAAATAAAATCGTGCATATTCATGCTGTAACCCATAATTGTTAATACACAGCAGTTAGATCAATAACTCTCATGGCCACTAGCCTAACCTCAAGCCGCAACAGGGTAAAGCATGTATAATCGCGGCCTGCAAAATTCAACACCTCATTATCTGGATTACACCTATGGGCTTCAATTGTGGCATTGTCGGTTTGCCTAACGTTGGCAAATCAACTCTTTTTAATGCGTTGACCAACGCCGGTATCAGCGCTGAAAACTTTCCTTTCTGCACCATTGAACCGAACGCTGGAATTGTTGCGGTACCGGACCCTCGCCAGGACAAACTGGCTGAGCTGGTCAAACCCGAACGCATAGTCCCCACTACTATGGAATTCATCGATATTGCCGGTATTGTGGCGGGGGCATCCAAAGGTGAAGGTCTGGGCAATAAGTTCCTCGCTAATATTCGCGAAACAGATGCCATAGCCCATGTGGTACGTTGTTTTGATGATGACAATGTGATTCACGTTGCCAACAAGGTAAACCCGGCTGCAGACATAGAAGTCATCAATACAGAACTGGCACTGGCTGATCTGGATGCAGTTGAAAAAGCACTGAATCGTTTTGCCAAATCTGCAAAAGGCGGTGACAAACACGCTCTTGCTATGAAAGCACTGCTGGAAAAAATCCAGCCTCACTTGAATGAAGCAAAACCATTGCGCTCGTTTAATCTGGATAAAGACGAAGTGGCGATGCTGAAAGAAATTAATTTGCTCACACTCAAACCCACCATGTATATCGCCAACGTGTCAGAAAATGGTTTTGAAAATAATCCACATCTCGATACAGTCAGAAAGATTGCAGCCGAAGAAAAATCCATCGTAGTGCCAATCTGCAACAAACTGGAAGCCGATATCGCCGAATTGGATGGCGATGATAAAAAAGAATTTCTCGCCGAAATGGGCATGGAAGAACCCGGATTAAATCGTGTGATTCGCGCCGGTTATCAATTATTAGGTTTGCAAACTTATTTCACCGCAGGCGTAAAAGAAGTACGAGCATGGACAATTCCAATCGGCGCCACTGCACCACAAGCCGCCGGTGTCATTCACACCGATTTCGAAAAAGGCTTTATCCGCGCTGAAACAATCGCCTATGAAGACTTCATCCAATACAAAGGCGAACAAGGCGCAAAAAATGCAGGCAAGTCTCGCAAAGAGGGTAAGGAATATATTGTTCAGGACGGGGATGTGATGCATTTTTTGTTTAATGTGTAAATGATCATTATTTACCAAGGAAGTGCTTCAATTTTCCATGAAATCGTCTTGAAACTGATGCGAGTTTAAAAATGAAAACACACAAATATTTATTTTTAATTTTCATGGCACTTCCTTGTCTATGTACATTCTCCTTTAGTCCACCATTTACAGTTGATTTCAAATATGAAGGAGAAAAAAATGTGGAAGGGAAGCCACACGGATTCGGAATGGCCAAATTAATGAATGGCGACACCTATGAAGGCCAATTTAAAAATGGCTTGGCCTCAGGAAAGGGCACATACATTTCTGTTGGTTTAACTGATACAGATCCGGAAGCCTATAAATATACCGGGAACTTTGAAGCAGGGTTGTTTGAAGGGCATGGTGATATTAAGTTCAAAAATGGATTCCAGTATATTGGTAATTTTCGTAAGGGATACTTCCATGGATCGGGAAAACGTAGATATTCAAATGGGGCGAATTGTGAAGGAGAATTTAAAAATGATCGACTCAATGGAAAAGGAATGTGTAATTTTCCAAACTATGTCTATTCAGGATTATTTAAAAATGACGTTCCTTTTGGAAAAGGAACGATGAAATTCAATGATGGTTCTTCACTTAGCGGACAGTTCACCGGAAATGATTTGTCTAACGCAAACCTGTTACATGCTGTTGTTGGACAAGCAACACTCGTCACGAAAGATAACTTACAAATAGAAGGAAAAGTATCGGCAGGTGAATTTATTGACAAGGTTGCAGTAAAGTTACCGGACGGCAAGTTATACAATGGAGAAGTTAGAAACATGCAGTTCAATGGTCACGGCGAACTAACCAACCCTGGAGTATTTTTTTACGCAGGCAGATTCAGTGACGGAGAATTCAATGGAAACGGGAAGCTAATTATGTATAAAAACGATAACAATCCTGAAGAATTAACATTTGAAGGGTCATTTATGGGCGGAAAACCACAAGAAGGAAAATGCAACGGCGAGCCTTGCATATACACAAATAAAGGCTTTCAACTTTCAACAAAATAGTTCTTTTACAAGATCAGGCTTATTCAAACTCGTTTAAATTTTTCTGAAAAGCAGAGAAATGTTCTCGCATAGCTCGTAAGGCTTTATCATGCTCACGCATGACAACTTGGTTTTTAAATATGATCTGGTCATTCTCAAAATCAAAGTATTCTTTATTTTCGAATAAAAATTGAAAATACTGCTTTAGAGAAATAACGGCCAATCGATAATTCACTAATACAGGTGAACTATACGATCTGACAAATAAAGTTTGAATATTGGAATGATATTGTTCTTTTATAAAATCACTTACCTTGCTTTTTGAAACCTCTTCAAACAAGACATCTCTTGTATATTTTGTTGCATTTTTCATGTGATCCGACAACTCAAGCAAACCCTCAAGTGTTTTTATACGCCACTCAAATTCCGATTTGTCTTTAAATGTCTGTCGATCATACATTTTCGTCGAATTAAACTCCTTAACCAATTCAAACAATGGTTTTTCATAACGAATCCAAGCTTCAGCCATTTTAGGGCATAAATCGATCGCTGCTATCGAGTCATCAAACTCTAGGTCTCTGTTTATTTGTAAATATTGAGCAACAGAAGCCCTTATAAAATTCTCTCGCTTAATATATTCATCCAATAAATTGGTCTTCTGAAAAGAATTGTCAAGAACTTCCAGGCACCCATCAACAACCCGATTCAATTCAATTTTTTGTCTTTTTTGCTCCTGAACATGCTGATAAAAGAAATATCCACATGTCCCAATAAGGATAAAAATAATAAACGATGAATTTTTAAAAATATGATTCATAACAACCTACTTAATTCGTTCAACTGGAACAATCACCACACCATCTTCGCGACAATCAACATGTGCCTTTATTCCATAAACCTGCGCAAGATTATCAGGTGTTAATACGTCTACCGGTTGGCCTTCGGCAATAATTTTTCCGTGATGCATTAAAATTAAACGCGAACAAAAACGCGCAGCCAAACTTAAATCATGTAATGCGGCAATGACCGCACCACCTTGTAAAGCATGGGAATAGAGCAATTCCATAATGTGCAATTGATGGTATACATCCAGTGATGCGATGGGCTCATCGGCAATAATCAATTGTGGGTTACCGGCAAAAACACGCGCGAGCAATACACGCTGTAATTCACCACCCGATAATTCGTTTACGCATCTGTTTGACAAATCCGTCAAATCCGTCATTTGCAATGCAAATTGAATCGCTTGCTCATCCTGTTGATTTAAATTCACACTGCTATTCCAGGGAGATCGCCCAAGACCCACCAAATTTTTTACACTCACGGGCCATGCCGGTGTTTCATGTTGCGCAAGATAAGCTAAAAATTTTGCGCGCGCTGGCGCAGGAATTTTATCAATTAATACAAGTTCATGATTGTGTGGCAAAAATACATCGCCCTGGTGTCGCGGGTTTAATCCTGCCAGAATTCGCAGCAATGAACTTTTACCAGCACCATTTGGCCCTATCAAACCAACAAATTCGTTAGCTTCAAGCCGCACAGAAACCTGACTGATAATTTGCCGGTTACCCAGTTGCAAGGAAATATCCTTAGCAGTTAATAAATCGCCAGTTAATAAATTCATATTAAATCCAGCGCGAGCGCGTTTTTAAAATTAACGCTAAAAAGAAAGGCCCACCTAACAACGAAGTCACAACACCTAATTTTAATTCGCGCGCCGTATCAAATAATCTAACCAACATATCAGCCGACAAAACTAGCAATGCGCCACCCAACGCACTGGCCAATAATAATTTTCCTGGTTGATGCCCGACTAATGGTCGCAACAAATGCGGCACCACTAAACCCACGAAGCCGATGCTACCGCTGACAGCAACTGCTGCGCCCACACACAATGCCAAACCAGTCAGTAACAAATTACGTTCACGCTGCGGATAAAACCCCAGGGATGCGGCCGTTTGTTCACCAAGACTCAATGCATTTAAAAAACGATAACGACCCAACAACAAAATCCATCCAATTAAAATAAAGGGCGCCGCTATGACCACATGATTGATATTGCGATTTGCCAAAGACCCCATCAGCCAGAAAATAATTTCCTGCATGGCAAATAAACTGGGCGCAAAATTTAATGCAACCGCAATCATCGCACCGGCAATCGCATTGATAGCAACACCTGCCAGAATCAGCGATAGTATGCTGCTACGAAAACCGGCAAGCAGATAAACCAAAATCAATGCAATCATGGCACCCACAATGGCGGCTACAGGCAAGACAAACCAAACTGATGTCGCCAATCCAAAATATAAAACCAAAACTGCGCCCAAAGCAGCGCCGCTTGAAACACCCAAAATCCCCGGCTCAGCCAGGGGATTTCGTAAAAAACCTTGCATAGCCGCTCCCGCCATTCCCAATGTTGCACCCACCAGTAATGCCAACAACACTCGGGGCAAACGAATATTCCAGACAACCGTTTGATGTAATGAATCTTGTTGATGGAAAAAGTCACTGATTGCCTGCGTAATCGAAACAGAAGCATTTCCCATCGACAGTGATGCAACAAATGCAACAATTACCGCCAGGCTTAATAATAAAATTAATTTAAAATGAGAAATTTTTTTCACGTTTTATTATTCATCCAATGTTTGTTTCTGTTCGATCAAATTTGCAATCACATCTACCGCAACAGGCGCAATAC
>CAMLML010000030.1 GCA_946481095.1 uncultured Cellvibrio sp. | reverse complement strand
AAAAGAAAATATTGTTCATGCGGAGATCTGCTCCCTCTCCCTTGATGGGAGAGGGCTGGGGAGAGGGTGTTGTTAAGCCTTCTTGTCGCGCTTGCGCTCGTTTTCTGTCAGCAATTTCTTACGCAAACGAATGCTCAGCGGTGTGACTTCTACCAACTCATCATCTTCGATAAATTCGAGCGCTTGTTCCAATGTGTGTTTAATCGGCGGCGTTAAAACGACTGCTTCATCAGTACCGGATGCACGAATATTGGTGAGCTGTTTGGCTTTGGTTGGATTCACTACCAGATCATTATCGCGTGAATGCAAACCCACGATTTGACCTTCGTAAATTTCTGCTTGCGGGCCTAAAAATAAACGACCGCGTTCTTGCAACATATTCAATGCGTAAGCGAGTGTTTTACCTTTTACCATTGACACCAACACACCGTTTTGACGCTTGGCAACTTCACCTTGTTTCACTGGACCGTAGTGATCAAAAATACTGGTCATGATGCCAGAGCCGGACGTCATGGTGAGGAAGTTACCGCGGAAACCAATCAAACCGCGCGATGGAACAATAAATTCCAACTTGATGCGGCCTTTGCCATCGGGTTCCATATTGGTGAGTTCGCCTTTACGCAAACCCAACTCTTCCATCACTTTACCTTGATGTTGTTCTTCGACATCAATCACCACTTGTTCGTATGGCTCGTGAATTTCACCATCGACAACTTTTTGAATAACTTCAGGGCGAGATACACCCAACTCGTAACCTTCGCGACGCATATTTTCGATCAACACCGACAAATGCAATTCACCGCGACCCGACACTTTGAATTTATCCGGTGAATCTCCTTGTTCAACACGCAAGGCAACGTTGTGAATTAATTCCTGATCCAAACGATCTTTGATATTGCGGCTGGTGACATACTTGCCTTCTTTACCTGCAAAAGGAGAATCGTTCACCTGGAAAGTCATGCTGACGGTTGGCTCATCGATGGAGAGAGGTGGCAAAGCTTCAATTTTTTCAGGATGACAAAGTGTGTCGGAAATTCCTAATTTATCAACACCGGTAATACACACGATATCGCCCGCATAAGCCTTATCCGTCTCGATACGTTGCAACCCGTGATAACCCATGACTTGCAAGACTTTGGCTTTGCGTGTTTCGCCTGTAGGAGTGACAACCACAATTTGTTGGTTAGGTGACAAAGTCCCGCGAGTGATACGGCCAATACCGATAACACCCACATAACTGTTGTAGTCCAATGCTGAAATTTGCATTTGGAAAGCGCCATCAGTATCTACTTTGGGCGGCTTGACTTTATCAATAATAGTTTGGAAGAGCGGCGTCATATCTTCCGCAATATTATTCATATCCAAACCGGCAACACCGTTCAGTGCTGATGCGTAAACAATCGGGAAATCCAGTTGCTCTTCTGTCGCGCCCAAACGGTCAAACAAATCAAACACCTGATCAATCACCCACTCGGGACGAGCACCCGGGCGGTCGATTTTGTTGATCACCACAATTGGATTCAAACCTTGTTCAAATGCCTTGGAGGTCACAAAACGGGTTTGTGGCATAGGCCCACCAACCGCATCAACAATCAATAACACAGAATCCACCATCGATAATACGCGCTCTACCTCACCACCGAAGTCGGCGTGGCCGGGGGTATCAACTATATTGATACGGTAGTCATTCCATTTAATTGCCGTATTTTTGGCAAGAATGGTAATGCCGCGTTCACGTTCCTGATCGTTGCTGTCCATGATCAGGTCGCCTGTGTCATCGCGGCGATCCAGGGTACCGGATTGACGTAACAGTTGATCAACCATAGAAGTTTTGCCATGGTCAACGTGGGCAATAATCGCGATATTGCGTAATTTTTCGATAGAAGAAGGATTGGTCACTTGGTAATTCTCTGTGGGATCTGAAAGGCTGGGCTACAAAAAGCGGCGCATTATACCCATGTCAGCATGTCAGGGATATGGAATTGATGAAAATTTGTTCTGGGCAATAGACAGTTAACCCAAATCTCCCCAGATATATTGCACCAGACTGATGGCCGCGAGAGGCGCGGTTTCTGTACGCAAAACTCTTGGCCCCAATCGTAATGACTGAAAATTTTCGTTTTCAGCAAGCGTGATTTCTGCTTCGCTCAATCCACCCTCGGGGCCAATTAACAAGGTAACACTTTGAAGTTTTTTAATATTCGCAAGACTTTGCTGATGGCGATGATGCAAAACGAAGCGGCAATCCGCTGTCACTGTTTTTAACCAATTATCGATTGGCTGTGGTTCCTGTAATTCAGGCAATATATTCCGTTGGCATTGTTCACAAGCACTGATAATAATTTGTTGCCAGTGCAGCATTTTTTTATCTTGTTTATCGCTTTTAATTTTCACTTCAGTGCGTTCGGTGATTAATGGAATAATTCGCGTTACACCCAACTCTGTTGCTTTTTGCAACACCCAATCCATGCGCTCACCACGTGAAATACCAATTGCCAAATGTAAATCCAATGGTGACTGACGATTATCTGCAAAAAATTGATGGGTTTGAATAACAATTTGTTTTTTGCCGATTTCTTTTATCTGCGCCGAATATTCACCACCCTGACCATTAAATACCATTAACTCGCGCCCTTCCTGCATGCGCAGCACTTTGGATAAATAGTGGGATGCGTTTTCATTAAGCAAGATTGATTCTGTTATTGCCAAATCCTGATCAATGTAAATTCTGGGAATGCGCATAAATAATGATTACCGGTAAATTATTTTTTGATTATTCAATAGCCAAAAAGACCCCTCCTAACCTCCCCCTTGCCAGGGGGAGGAACTGATTCCCTCCCCTGGCAAGGGGAGGGTTAGGGTGGGGTCATTCTTTAATTCAGAACTCAAAAACAAATTCGCAGCACCCGTATGTTGCGTCAATGCATCGGCTGCCAACAAAATTGCACCGCAAGTCCAGGTGGTTTTTTCTTTGGGCCAAATCACTTGATCGCGAAAATTAAATCCCGTCCAATAACCGCCATCATCATCCAAAAACTGAAATAACCAGCTGAATAAATTGACAGCTTTGGCATGCTCACCTGCCGCCAATAACGCCAGAGTTAATTCACAGGACTCCGCTACAGTCACCCAGGGCTCATCACTCACGCAACGACAGCCGACATTATTTTCTACAAAAATATTCCACTTGTTTTCTATACGCTGTTGCGCCGCTTTACCTTGTATAACGCCGGTTAGGATCGGATAAAACCAATCCATGGAAAAACGGGTTTTGGGCTCCCATGTGCGATCAAAATATTCCGGATGATACCTTAACGCATTACCCAACAACAGATGAGATTTTCGCCATTGTTTCGCATCAACACCCAATACTTCTGCAATTAAAATCGCACATTCAAGACTTTTATAAATAGAACTGGAAGCTGTAATCAAGGCGTCGCGTTGTGGTTGATTGTGAATATCCACTGCCCAATAAATTTCGCCGGTTGGCGATTGATAGTGCAATACAAAATCAATGGCTTTTTGTACAACAGGAAAATAATCTGCAAGAAAATTTTGATCATTAGTCACTAAAAAATAATGCCAGGCACCCGTCGCCACATAAGCAATAAAATTAGTTTCGCGATGATTTTTATCCACCGCTTCGCCCGCAACATAATTTGCCCACCAACTGCCGTCATCCAATTGATTGTCTGCCAGCCATTGATAAGCTTTTTTTGCCGCCGTCAATTCACTGCCAATTATCAAACCCATAGCGGCTTCAATATGATCCCAGGGATCAACTTTTCCTGTAGCGAACCAAGGGATTGAACCATCCGGTAATTGCGTACGCAAAATGTAATTCACTGTCGGGCGCAACAGTGATTCGGGAAATATATTTTTGGTTAAAAGTAGATTTTGCATTGGATTTTGTTTGTTTAATTAATATTACCCATCTCTAAACATCTCTTCCAAAGGAAGAGATGATGGCTCCTTACTTTGAAAAAGGGAGGCGGGGGAGGGATTTAAAATGGTCAAACTTTCTGAAGATTTTAAATCCCCCCTAACCCCCCTTTTTCAAAGTGGGGAACCTTTCTTAAAATACATCACCACACTTTTCCCCATTAACGGATTTAAACATTTCTCCAGCATTTTCGTCAGCCAAGGCTTTTGCATTAAATCCCACACCAACAAGCGATGATAGAGTTTTATTAAACGCGAATTATCCTGCGATTGCCAGAATAAACATTTCAACCACCAATAAGGAACATGTAAAGCGTGTGCCCAGTGTTGTTTATAACAAACAAAACCCTGTTGATGAATCTCGTCTTTAAGTTGTTTTGCCTTGAAAATGCGAATATGCCCACCTTCCACCTGATGATAAGCATGACTCAACCACCAACAAATTTTTTCAGGCCAAAAACGCGGAACTGAAATAGCCAACAATCCGTCTGGTTTTAATACGCGATCAATTTCCTGCAAAAAAGCAGAGTAATTAGCGATATGCTCCAACACTTCACTGCAAATAACTTTATCAATGCTGGAATCCGCGAAAGGCAATTTTGCACCATTGACTTGTTGCAGATAAAATTTTCCCTGTCCCAACGCAGCAAAGGATTCAAACTTATTCCGGGTCGTTTGCAAATCACGAAAACTTATATCCACACCAATTGCGATCACATTTTCATGCAAATAAGCATTTATGCAATGTCGGCCTTCACCACACCCCAGATCCAATACAACATCATTTGGTAATAAAGGGAAATAACGAAAATCAATGGTCTGCATTTTTTCTGCTGTCCACAGGCATTTTACCGACAGGCATCGCATGTATAATCAACAGCACAGCAATTGCTGCTGATACATGCTTTAAACTATGGCCACTCATCTGCCCAAGCGATTGATAAATGGCTGCATCAAAATGCTCCAGTAATTTTGCTAAAAAATAAAAAACAAATGCCCATAACAAATAACTGCCGCGAAAATATCGCTTGGGATATAACCATAAAATGAAAGGAATTAATACGATCGGCAAAAATTGCACCAATGCATAAAATCGTAAGTCACCTCGCCCGTGAGTTTCTGTCCAATCCCAGTAAAAAACCGATGCTGCACCTATAATCAACAAAGGAATCAAAGTGAAGGTTTTAGGATTTGATAATACACGCTCATGCAACAACAAAGAGAACAGCGCCATAAAAGCAATTGTCATGGGTAATCTGTCCCACACCAAAGTGTGATTGTTAGGATTAAAATGATAATAACCCGAACCAAAACACACCAGAATCACACCCACACAAAAACACCAATAAGCAGATTTAATATAATCGATTTCAATTTTTTTAAATCGCCAAAGCCCATAAATACCAACCAATAAAAATGGCAGATTGGATAACACATTCCAAAAATGATTTACACTGCAGAGAGTTCGTTGGTCTGCAAAATTGTGATAGTGCAGATCTTGTGGAATGGGGGCGATAAAGAATATTGCCGATGTTGATAGGGCAATAATCGCAAGTAAAATTTGATTGGCGTATTTTGGTTTCATAGATCGTCTCGTTTATTTTTTTGATTTGGGGATCCTTACCCCACCCTAGCCCTCCCCTTGGCAGGGGAGGGAACACAATTTAACTCCGCAAAAAGTAGGGAGTAAAGCCCCTCCCCCTGCCACAAATTGCAGGAGCAATTTGCACAGCGAAGCTGCCCGAAGGGGAAACCATAGGACTGGTTTCTGAACGGGAAGTTAGGAGGGGGTCTCAATTTTCTGCAAATAAAATCCCACCATCCTCTCCGCAACCCTATCCCAACTTAATTGCTGCAAACTATGTTCCCTGCCTTTTTGCGATAAGATGTTTCGCAAATTTTCATCGCACAATAACTCCGCGATTTTTTTCGCTAATTGATCGACATCACCAGCTTTTACCAACACAGCTGCATCACCCACCACTTCAGGCAATGCACCCCCATCTGATGAAATCAACGGCACACCACATGCTAATGCTTCTGCTGCCGGCAAACCGAAACCTTCGTAAAGCGAAGGCACTATAGCAATTGTTGCCTTTGCGTATTCTGCAATTAATTCTTCGGTGCTGATGCCTGATTTAAATATCACTTTCTCTTGCAAGCCCAATTGATTTAATTCTTTTTGCGTTTCGCCTTTTTCTTTTAATTTTCCAATCACAATTAATTGCAGATCTGGAAATTCTGCTAACAGCGAAGCAAAGGCTTGCAGCAGAATAGATAAACCTTTGAGTGGTTGATCTGACGAAGCGGTAGTGATCAAACGATTCTGATCGCGTTTGATTTGTGGTTGCGGTGAAAATTCCTGAACATCTACGCCACAAGGAATCACCTTAACGAGATCAGGTTGAATGACAAAAGCGTCAACAATATCCTGTTTTGATTGTTGCGAAACAGTCACTATATGGCGTAATTGCCTCGCAACTTTTATTTGGCCCTCAACAAAACTGTACCAGCGTTTTACCAGCCATCTGTGTTTATCGTCAGCGGCGGCTTGCAAAGCCAATTCGCGGTCACGTGTAATCGGGTGGTGAATAGTGACTACCAAATTTTGATATTCATCCTGAAAATCAATCAATGCAGGACAAAGACTTTGATTATCGTGAATGATGTCGTATCGCGGTGGATTTTTTTTAAAATAGGTTTTTAATCGCCGACCAAAACAATAAGGTTCGCCAAAAGCGCCGGTTAATTTTGACCACCACTCGTAAAAATCAGCCCAGGAAAATAAATGACGAAAACGCAGTGCGCGCGTCGGATGTGGATGCGTATAGAGATCAAGACTGGAGATTTTAATCAACCGAACATTTGCGTCCAATTCAGGATAAGGCGGGCCGGAAATCACATCGACTTGATGACCCAATGCGGTTAGAGAACGACTCAGGTATTTAAGATAAATACCCTGCCCACCTACGTGAGGATGACTTCTATAACCCAGCAGGGCAATACGTAAGGGACGGGATGACAAACCAACCTCCGGCAACAAAAACCGGAGGCATTATAGGGGACTTGCCTGCGACTAAAACAGCGAATTCGTTAATGCTCGCGGCCTGCATCCACTTTTTTGTCTATCAAGGTTAACACCACTGCAGCTGCGAACATGACAACCAAAATACCCGCCAAAGATGCTGTCGCTACTATGCCTGATACCAACATAACCTACCTCCAAAAGTGTGTTTACTCAGGGATAGATTGCGCTTGTAATGGCCTGAAGGATTTGATTTGCATCAAACAGATTTTTGCAAAACTTGATGCAGAACAACTATGGGGTTATTTGCGTGTTTATTGGCTATTTATTTGGGCAGGGGGATAAATTCGGATTCGCCCGGCACCAGCGTAAATCGCTGCTGTTCCCAATCATCGGCGGCTTTACGTAATTTTTCGCGAGAAGAGGCCACAAAATTCCACAGAATAAAACGTTCATCCGCTAAAGGCTCACCGCCAAATAACATAATGCGAGCGTCTTGATCAGCAGCAATTGTTGCGCCAGCGTCCAACACAGCCACATGAAATTCCGACAGTATTTCATTGTTAATTTTTACATTCCCTTGAACAACATAAACTGCCAATTCTTGATTGAAATAATCAGGCAAATAGCGCGCGCCAGCGAATAACTGTAAATCAAGATATGTAGTCATGCTGGCAGTTTTGACTGGCGACCTGACACCCAATGCCTGACCAATTAATATTCGTGCATGAATTTTTTCATATTCGACAGAAGGAATTTCTGTTGCGGGGTAATGAGCGAAAGAAGGTTCACAATTTTCCAGTTCTGTTGGCAAGGCCAACCAGATTTGTATTCCTTCAACCGTGATATTTTGCGTACGCACATCTTCAGGCATACGCTCAGAGTGGACTATACCACTACCTGCCGTCATTAAATTAATTGCACCCGGCTCAATTCGCTGCACCACACCCAAACTATCGCGATGCATCATCGCACCCGAAAATAAATAAGTAACCGTTGCCAAGCCAATATGCGGATGCTGCCGCACATCACCCGAGGTTGTATTAGCTGCAAAATGCGCAGGGCCCATATGATCGAAAAAAATAAATGGCCCGACTCGCTGTTGTAATCGCGATGGCAACAGACGTTTAACGGCGAAACCTATATCTTGAATATGAGGCGGAATTATCAGCGTCATGATTGGCCTCTCTGAATTAATTTGAAAATTTACAAACCATCTGCCGTAAAAGTTTTCATCACATAATCAACACGTTGTTCGGCGGTGCGATGCATGCGTTCTTTAAGTGACTCCACGTGGCGCAAACGCGGTAACAATCCGCGCCCATTGGCAACTTGAATAGCGAGACCGGGGCGCGCATTTAATTCCAGCAATTGTGCGCCGCGCACTTTATCCAATACCAGATCAGTACCTATGTAACCCAAGCCTGTCATTTCATAACAGCGCGACGCGAGCAACAACCAATTGCGCCAATCGGCAATTTGAATTTCGTTTAATGCGCGTTTGGTATCAGGATGATGAGTAACAGGTTTGGAATGTTGTACGGCTTTTAGCGCGCGACCAGTCGCTATATCCAAACCGACACCAACAGCACCTTGATGCAAATTGGCTTTGCCATCGGATTTATGCGTAGCCAAACGCAACATCGCCATCACCGGATAACCTTTGAAAATAATAATGCGGATATCCGGTACACCTTCGTAAGAATAATCTTTGAAATAATCATCAAACTGAATCAAATCTTCAATGATCACTGCATCGGGCTTGCCACCCAGAGAATATAAACCCGCAAGGGCGTTGGACATGTGGCGGCGGATATCTTCAATACTGATTTCAGCACCAGATGATTTAATAAATTTTTCACCCTTGCGCCCGACAATAACCAAAATACCTTTACCACCGGAACCTTTTGCCGGTTTCACAGCAAAAGCCTCCAACGCCATTAATTTATCTTCTATGTGTGCAATTTCATGCTGTGAATTCACCACAAAAAATAATTTCGGTGTAGCCACTTCGTATTCTTCAGCAAGCAATTTGGTTTTTAATTTATTGTCTACCAATGGAAATAAACTGCGCGGATTGTAAGCCGCAATAAAATCATGGTTACGGCAATTCATACCGAGAATTCCCATGCGTTTTAATTGCCAGGGACTGACCCAGGAACTCCACCAATTTTTTATTCCGGCAGGACTCAACGAAGAGACTTTTTTTGCACTCACGGAAGACTGACTCATGCATCAGTTCCTTTTTTATCAATTTCAGCGTTATCCACCATAGCGCGGAATCGACGCAACTCTGACAATTTGTAACCTGTGTATTGGCCCATCAACATAATTAACGCAAGCGCCACCAAATTTAATTCCGGAAAGTTAAACGTGAGATGCCCAACAATCGACAATTGCATCAACATATAAGCAAGCACAGCTACCAACAAACTACCACCGCCCTGAATCATGACTTCTTTCGGGCCCTCTTCTTCCCACAGAATCGACATACGTTCGATGGTCCAGGCAATAATAATCATCGGGAAAAAAGTAATCGTCATGCCGGTATTGAGGCCCATTTGATAGCCAATCAAACTTAATGCAGAAATAATAAAAATAACCAAAACTACCAATGTCGCAATTCTGGAAATTAATAATAAATTGAGTCGCGACAAATAAGTGCGCAAGACTAATCCCATGGCAACCACCAGAACAAAACTGGCAACACCCAACACCAGGGATGTTTGCAAAAATGCCATGGCAATTAGAATTGGCATAAAGGTGCCAGATGTTTTTAAACCAATAATGATGCGCATAAACACAACCACCAGCGCACCAATCGGCAACAACAATAACAACTTGAACATGCTTTGCTCTTCAATCGGCAAATGCTGGATGCTCAAGATGCTGAACAAACTTTCTTTCTTTTGCGCTGTAACCAGATCCAATGCCGGAACTGTTTGGTGAATCATCGAAAAACTGACACGAGAACGAGAGCCTCCGGCAACATCGAGAATCGACGTACCACCGGTGTGCCACAGCAATAAATTTTTAGGTACGCCTTGCTCGCCAGTGTAGGGGTTGAATAACACCCACTCTTCACCATCAAACACTTGCACGAGTCGTGTCAGATTTTGGTGGCGGCGCGCATCCTGCAAATACAAACCAAGCGCAGGACGTGCAGGAATATTGGCCTGATTCAGTAACTTTTCCAACAGCGCCGATTTATCGGTTTCCGCTGCCAATAGCAGCGCTGCATTTTGTTCTATGTCATTGGACGTAAAAATTTTTATCAATTCACGAGCCAAACTTTGTGCACTGCTGGATTTCCCCCAGGCAATTTCCAACACCTGTGCAGCCGCTGTTTCCTGTGATGGCCCATCCCAATCCACATGCTCTGCTTGCGGGATATCAAGCAAATTTTCTGTGCGATCATTTTCAATTGGCGTATCAATAAATTGGGTTTTGTAATAAATCGTCTGCGGCCCCAGTGCTTCACGTTTTGACCATTCACCACGGCGCACGCCATTTTCCGTTACGACTGAATAGCCGTATCCCGGTGCTGCTGCTTGCTCACTGAAACTGCGATAACCCGGGGGATTATCCGGCAATCCCAAGCGCGCTGTGACCGGTTCACCAGTAGCCTCGAAATCAATTCTCGCCTCAATCAACCACACCGGTTTTTCGACACCGGGGGTGAGTGGAATTTCCATATACTGATGGCGCATCCAGGCTGTAATCAATCCGCCCAATATCAAGATGGCAATGATGGTATAAAAAGGGGCTCTGGATGATTTTTTCATTCACGAATTTCCAAGAAATAGCGGCTTGATTTTATTAACGACAGATAAACAGATAAATAAATTGTCCTGCCAATATCATTCTTTTTTATCTTTATTTTCAGTTTCTTTTTTATCTTTTTCTTCACGGATAACAGGAACCATATTTTCTCCGCTGACATCCACCAACATGACATCACGCAATAAATTACGACCCACTAACATGCGAAAATCGGAATGGCTTCTGTCCGCCAACACAAACTGACCTTTTTGTTTCAACTTGCCCACAGCAAATCGAATCTCAACTGTTGGCCGGCGCTCCTGGGTTTTATTGGCGCCCTGGATATTTTGAAAACCCTGGAGTTTTCGCTCCAATACATGAGGCTCATTATTTTCAGGGTTATAGAGGGTAAACCTCACCCATTCTTCACTGTTGCGCTCAAACATTTGTATATTGCGCGCATCGAGAATGGAGTGATTCAACTGCGGACTTATTTTTGCAGACATCACCAGATTGACACCCGTCAACAATATATTCTCACGCAATCCGATAATTAATTTGTCAGTATCAGGCTGTTCTTTTGCTGGCTTGGCGACATGGCTGGCCTGTGCAGCGACAGGCGGGCATGCAATGCGGGTCACTTTTTCGATCACTTGTGGCTTGGCTTCCAACAAGGCCTTTTGTTCTGCAAGAAGTGTTTGCACTTGCTGTAATTGCACCAGGGTCTCATCCTGACGCTGCTCTACTCTTTTGCATTGAGCATTATTCTCGGCGGCGGCGGCCTGAAGCTGTTTGAGATCTTCCGCATGATCCACACCCGGCTGGCTGGCACAGCCACAGATCAATATAGAAAAAACTGCCAGGTAAAAACGCAAAAACGGCTTCATTGTGTCTTCCTAATAAATACACCCAAATGACTGGGCTGGCATTTTAGCCATTTGTGAATACTGAAAACACCCATTTATCTACTACCGAACAGGGTTTTCTTGTTGCGCTTTACGATGGGCGAATCCCGGCGCCATGAAAAACACGGTAGAAAACCGAAAACCATGGCGTGACAATAAGTAAAACCAATGATGCTTTTACCTAAAATTGCGTTAGCATCGCGCACCTGATTTAAGCACCTCAGGATTGAATGTTCTTACTGGTTTTATCACTATGAAACAGTTTTTCTTACTCGTCTGCCTGTTTATAAGCTCCCCGATTTTTGCAACCCTGAATGACGGTATCAAAGCCTTCAACAAACAAAAATATGATCAAGCCCTGCAAGAATTCAAAACTCTGGCAGCCGTCGGTAATGCGGAGGCTCGTTATTACATGGGCGTGATGCAAAAAAATGGCTACGGCATGCCTGCGGATGCCGGGCGTGCTCTGGGTTGGTTCAAAAAAGCGGCCAGTCAGGGTTTTGCACCCGCAAGTCGTGAGTTGGCAAATATGTATCTCAAGGGAGAAGGCGTTGAACAGGACATTCAACTTGCATTGGTGTCACTGAAGAAAGCCGCAGTCGGGGGCGATGAACAAGCACAAATGGAGCTGGCACAGCTTTATGTGGCTGGCGAGAACATTGAAAAAAATATTGCCGAAGCCCAACACTGGTTTGAGCAAGCCGCAACCCAGGGTAACGCCAAAGCGCAAATGGAACTGGTGCAACTCTATTTAACTGAAAAAAATACTGCCGGTGCAATCCGCTGGCTTGAGCAACTGGCAAACCAGGGTGATGCACAGGCTCAATATCAATTGGCCAAACTCTTGTATCAGGATGGGAACAAAAAAGATGTTGCTCAAGCGGTCAAGTGGTATCAACAGGCTGCAGAGGCAGGCCATGTGGATGCGCAATATTCCCTCGCTTATTTATTAATGGATGGGCAATTCGTTGAACAGGACTATCCAGGCGCATTTGCTCTGTTCAATCAGGCAGCGCAGTCAGACCATCGTTATGCGCAATTCATGCTGGGTTATATGTTGGATCAGGGAATGGGCGTGCGCCAAAACTCCAAAACAGCCTTTAACTGGTATTTAAAAGCCGCACAACAAGGTTATGACGAAGCCCAGTTCGTCGTCGGCTACATGTATTTTTCAGGTAAAGGCGCCACTAAAAATATGACTTCCGCCAAAGATTGGTTCAAAAAAGCGGCTGCCCAGGGCAATGTCAAAGCGAAAAAAATGTTAGCAGAAATGCAATCTGCCAAACGATGATCACCTAAATGCGTTATACAAAATCACGGCAAACCTCAGGAGAAACTATTTGATGAGATTATTTAACAACACAAAGTGCGGCCTATCACTGGCCGTTACTTGCATGATGTTTACGCCCTGGGCGTTAGCATCCGATGTGAACATCTCCGGATTTTTATCCGTGGGTGGAGGAATGGTAGACGATGAATCCAGCGTTTCCTACGATGGTTATAGCGACGAAGACCTCACGTTTAATCGCAACCTTTTGGGTTTGCAGTTCACAGGTCAGGTCAATGAAAAAATTACGGCAACTGTGCAGTTAATTGCGCGTAGCGAAAAGGATTATCAAGTAGATGCAGAATGGGCTTACCTGTCCTGGCAGGCTACTGATAACGGCAAAGTACGGGTAGGTCGTTTGCGAACCCCTCTGTACATGTATTCTGATTATCTGGATGTGGGTTATTCCTATCCCTGGATCAGCGCACCCAATGAAGTGTATTACCTGCCATTCAACAACGTAGAAGGCGTTGATTACTATGTAACAGCACCTCTCGGTAGTTTTGATGCCAGCTTTCAAGCCTATTTCGGCAGTCTGGATTCCGATTTCAGTTTTGAAGATGGAACCCAGGGTAATGCCAGCCTGCGCAACCAAATGGGTGTTGCCGCTACTATTGGCAGAGACTGGTGGAACCTTCGCGCAGCCTATCATCAGGTAGATCTGACAGTGGATATTTTCAGTGCCGAGCTGGATGGTTTCGTTGCGCAATTGATGGCCAACCCTGACTTCGATTATCTGGTACCACGAATTACGATTGATGATGACAAAGCCAGTTTTGCACAAATCGGTCTCAATATTGACACAGGCTTGTTTGTTGCCGCTGCAGAACACGTTGAATTTGAAGTTGATCAATCCCTGCTCTCCAAAAATATACGCGACTATTTAATGCTGGGTGTACGACTGGGCGACTTCCTGTTTCATGTAACCAGCTCCAAAGCAGATGATGAAATAGCTGCACTTTCCGCCGGCATACCTGCCAGCGCTGGAACCGCACAGTTAATTGGAACTCTTGATGCTATTGCAGCAGCACGCGATGTGGACCGGGAAGTATTAAGTTTCGGTACTCGTTGGGATATTACCTCCGGTACTGCACTCAAGTTACAGCTCGATGATGTCGATGACGTGAAAGGCGAGCAGAAAGTTTTTTCCGTTGCCTTACAAGCCGTGTTTTAAAGGAGCGACCTATTAATGAAAACTATTATTAAATCACTGGCAGCAGCACTCGCTTTGACAGTCTCCAGTCTATGTTTGGCTGATCTGGTTGTTATTGTTCATCCATCCGTTGGCGCGAGCTTGCTCACAGAGGATGACGTATCGCGTATTTTTCTGGGTAAAAGTAAAAGCTTTCCCTCGGGCGGTCAGGCATTGCCTATCAACCAAAATGAAGGCGCAGCCATCCGGGATAAATTCAATTTAATGGTGTGCAAGAAAAAACCGAGCCAATACAAAGCCTATTGGTCACAATTAGTGTTTACCGGTAAGGGCACCCTGCCAAAAGATGTTGGTGATGATGCGGCTGTTAAAGCATTGGTGGCAGCGAATCCCAATATGATTGGCTACATTGACTCCAGCGCAGCGGATGACACAGTAAAAATTGTCTTTAGAGTCCGCCAATAACCATCTAATAGCCCGCTTTATGCGGGCTTTTTTTTGCGAATGAATCCAAAATCTGATTTAGTATGTCCAAACAACCAATATCCTAATAGCGGAGCACGATATGTCGAATCAGGAATTACCCACCGATACCACCAACCCTGATGCTAAAACTGCCAAATCCAATTCCTCCGGTTGGGTATTTGGTTTGGCTGTCGTTATTATTGGCGGGTTGTTACTGGCAAGAAATCTGGGAGTTGAACTCTTCTTTCTGGATTTCCACAACTGGTGGGCATTTTTCATTCTGGCTGCTGCTATTCATCCCCTGTCCCAATGCTGGAAAAGCTATCAAGCCGAAGGCTTCAGTCACAACATGCTGAACTCTCTGGTATCAGGTAGTACGATTGTTTTTATCGCCCTGATATTTTTGCTCGACTTACCTTTGGGAACCTGGTGGCCCAGTTTTATTATCATCGGCGGGCTTTACATGATGACGAGCGACAAACGATAGTCAGATTAGTCGTAAGCAACCCGATGTTCCGATGATAACTGGCGGAAACGTTTGTATTCCCACTGATATTGGGCAGGTGCAATTCGTGCTATTGACTCAATATCTGCATTCATTGCAGCCGCTGAAATTGCAAGATCTTCATTGGTAATTTCGGGGTTGGCATCAACTATGTGCAAAGTAAATCCACCTTCACTGCGTAATGCATAGCAAAAACATACTTCACAATCTGTTCGGCAAATCAAATTCTGTACCAGGCTCATTGTCCAGGCAGGCTTGTTGAAAAAAGTGGACAGTACACGACCCGTATTTCGGTCGGGAACTTGATCGGGGAGAATACAAACAGCACGCTTTTCCTTTAATGCTTGCAACACTTTTTTGACTCCCTGAACATTACTTGGAGCAAGATCCATCTTTTTGTTTTCCCTCGCTCTCGCTATCAGTTGGTCAATTCTGGCGTACTTTGAAGATTGATAAAGTGCCGTGATCGGAATTGCATTGGCAAGATAAGCCGCAGCCACTTCCCAATTGCCTATATGCAGGGTAATGGCGATCAGACCTTTTTGTTTGTTATATTTTTCCAACAAAACATGTTCATTTGAAACTGAAACAATTTTTGATTTCAACCAATCCCAATCCCTACGCCAGACGATGGCAGCTTCGAACAAGGTTTTCATAGTTTCAATCAGACTTTTCCTTGCTAATCCATGTCGATCTGACTTGCTCATATCAGGAAAACAAATTGCCAGATTGATTAGCGTCGTACGTTTGGCACGAGTATTCAATAACCAATGACAATATCCCGCGAATACCCCCAGGATTCGCAGAAATCCAAGAGGCAAAAAACTTATCAATTTGAGAAATAAAAAAGCGAAATAATTTTTCATTGATTTTTTATTTTCCGATCAAATGCCTTTGTAAAACCGCGGATATTCCTTCGGTAATCGCCGGAAACGTTTATATTCCCATTGGTACTGCGATGGAGCTCGTCGCACACAGGCTGCAACACTGGCATTTAATCCGCTAACAGACGTCAATTGATCTTCGTTATAAATATCCATGTCTGCTTCCATCACAATTATTTTAAAACCACCCTTAACACGTTCTGCGTAACAGGAGCAAACAGCACAACCTGTGCGCTGAATTAATCCATGAACCAATGTCATTGTCCATGCTGGCACCCCCATAAACGGAGCCACCACACGCCCTGAGTCACTATCGGGAAGTTGATCAGGTAATATGCCAACTATATGACCGGATTGCAGGGCTTTGAATAACATCATTACGCCCTTGCGATTGGTGGGTGCCATGCTGATATTCAATTTACTGCGCCCTGCAAGCACCAGTTTGTCCATTTGCGGGTTTTCCAATGGCTGATACATAGCCGTTAAATGTGCAACGCTCGCCAGATAAGGAGCAACCACTTCCCAATTGCCATGATGAGGCGCCAATACCAACACCCCTTTTCCGGCAGATACTTTTTCGCGTAATAATTCATCGCCTTCCATGCCGACAATTTTATTGGCCAACCACGGCCAGGGATTTCGCCAGACAGCGCCTGCTTCCATCGCCGTTTTAGCCGTTTCCTGCAAACTCTGTCTGGCGAGTTTTTTCTGTTCAGGTAAAGATAATTCCGGAAAACAGAGTTGAATATTTCTCAAGGTAATAGCAGCAGAGCGCACTTGAAATAACCAGATTAAATTACCCACAACGCCGCCAAGGAACCTGACCCATTGCAACGGGAGTAATGCCATAAATTTAAAGAGAAGGGGTAGCAAATGATTTGTCATAAATGATGGTCAGCCAGTATCTGGTGCCATCATACGTAAAAACCTTACCAACAGGAACTTGATATCCCGGGAGAAGCAGTTATGCGAATTGCATGAAATGGAAAAAAGCATGGTCGATTTGCCATGCTTTTTTTATTTAATTGACATGTACTGCCGTAAAAATATCAGCAAAGCTGAGGGCTTTTTCTATGGCAATCGGTTGACGCAATCGCCTGGAGATTTCACGAGCAGAAACAATACCGCGGATATGATGTGCATCTTTGTCCACCACTAACAAATATTCCTGATGCGAATTTTTGAGCGCTGAAACCAGATCACCAATTTTGGCTGAGGCCAACTGATCTATATCCACCGCCAGCATAGCGGACCTTGGGTGCATCAAATCCTTTACCAATAACTCATTGTGTTTCAACCCGAGTGACAATTGTGTCAGCAACATGTTTTCAGATGTCAGATGATGCCTGTCCAGTACCCCAATAAACTCTTTTTCAATATCCACCACAATTTTCATTGATACGTCTTCAGCCAGCATCATCTCCAGAGCTTCCGACGCCGCCAAATGGGGATCAATCATATGGGGTTTGTACAAGCGAAAATCCGTCAGTATTTGCGTGGCTGGACTATCAGGGCTCAAATCATCAAACTCTTCCGGCTGAACCAAATGATCAACTTCATTCAAGGGAAACAACATCAACGACTTCATAAAGCACCTCTTGACTGGACTGGCAACTGAACTGGCAAAATGTTTACCGGCTTGGGTAAACAATAGGCTCAATAATTGGAAATAGATATTGTCCCAATCATGCTTTTACGGATGATTTACTGCAGGTTTACGCTAACTTTATGCGCCAGGAGGGGCGGAAAACAGAGTCACGCACAATCCGTTAACTAGTCATCGTTTTGCAGAACAAAAATGCGCCTGTTCTGATGCAGAAAATCCGATGAGTCATCAAACAATTTCAACGCATTAAATGTTGCCAGTAAACTGCCGTCCTCTTCCGCGATCTGCAACCCGCGCATCAATCTATCGGCGAGTTGCGGGTTATGTTTGCTGACTAGAAATGAATAGCTAATCGGATTCTGATATTCCAATAAAATACTGGACTCAATAGCGATATCCAGTTTCATAGCCGCCGCCCATTCCATATCACCTTTAACCTCGTGCAATCCCCGCACTATGTAATCAAAACGTCCTGCAGACAGCATTTTTAACAGCGATGCATAGTAGGGAGCTGTTCGCACTTCTATGCCGTTTTGACGAAGAATCCGGGTAACCGTCCAGCTGTCTGCGCCGCCCGAAATAAATTGTTTAAATTGCTCGATATTTTTTATGCGCGAGAATTTTTTTTGATTTTTTGGATGAATGATCAGCAACCGGTATTGGTTAAGTCCGCGCAACAAATCATAAGGCACAACCAACAATTCCTTGCTGCGTTCTGCAGTTACAGAACCCCACATTACATCCGCATGATAACCACTGATAACTTGCTGCATTGACCTGTCGATAGTCAGCATTTGACTGCTGAATTCCAGCGTAAAATCACCATCGGTATGGCGGGTTTTATCCAGCGCCAAATGGAGCGCCTGCTGGTAGTAAAACGCCATATCTTTCGTGTCCCCTACCTTCGGGTAAGCGACATAAATTTTTGGGGGTATTGATTCAGCCATTAATTGCGTGGTCTGCACGCAACTCCACAATGCCCACAGGATGATGACGAGTCGATAACACATAGATTTCTCCGATCTGCTGAAGATGTATAGCAGAAAGAGCAAAATCTGCTGCCCCAAGGCAATTTTCATCGTTATAATCGCGCCCATTTTTCATTTTTATTGACTAGTTCAAACAATTGGGTCTGCCATGTCTGAAAAACGTTATGACGTAAGTACATTTCAGGGTTTAATTCTCGCCCTGCAAGATTATTGGGCGCGTCAGGGTTGCGTTATTTTGCAACCGCTGGATCTTGAAGTCGGTGCAGGTACTTTCCACCCCGCCACTTTTTTACGATCCATTGGCCCCGAAACCTGGAATACGGCTTATGTTCAACCTTGCCGTCGCCCGAAAGATGGTCGCTATGGCGAAAACCCCAATCGATTGCAGCACTACTATCAATTTCAAGTCGCACTGAAACCCTCACCCGATAATATTCAGGATTTGTATTTGGGCTCATTGCGTGAAATGGGTATTGATACATCCATTCACGATATTCGTTTCGTGGAAGACAACTGGGAATCACCCACATTGGGAGCCTGGGGTTTGGGTTGGGAAGTGTGGCTGAATGGAATGGAAGTCACGCAATTTACTTATTTCCAACAAGTCGGCGGATTGGAATGTTTTCCGGTCACTGGCGAAATTACTTATGGCATTGAACGCATCGCCATGTATCTGCAAGGAGTTGATTCTATTTTTGATTTGGTTTGGACAATCAACCCCAATGGCGACAAAGTGACTTATGGCGATGTCTTCCATCAAAACGAAGTCGAAATGTCCACTTTCAATTTTGAAGAAGCCGATACTGAATTTTTATTTAACAGTTTCGATTTTTACGAAAAAGAATCCACGCGCTTGATGGCCAAAAATTTACCACTGCCCGCTTACGAAATGGTGATGAAAGCCTCGCACGCATTTAATTTGCTGGATGCTCGCCACGCCATTTCCGTTACTGAACGACAACGTTTTATTTTGCGCGTGCGCACACTGGCACGCGCCGTTGCACAAGCTTATTACGATAGCCGCAAAGCTCTTGGGTTCCCATTGGCACCTGAAGATTTGAGAAATGAAATGCTGAATGGTGGAGAAGAAAAATAATGACTGACTTTCTAGTTGAACTGGGAACTGAAGAGTTACCGCCAAAAGCCTTGAAAAATTTGATGTTGTCTTTTGCCGAAACGATTGAATCGCATTTAAAAAACGAAGCATTATCTTTTACAGCAATCAAACCTTTTGCAGCGCCACGCCGTTTGGCTGTATTGATTGAAAATCTGGCTGAACAAACGCCATCAAAAGAATTGGTTGTATGGGGCCCACCAGCAGCAATTGCATTTGATAAAGAAGGCAAACCCACCAAGGCAGCACTCGCATTTGCTGAAAAAAACGGCATTGATCCTTCTGCATTAAAAGCGGAAAACGATGGCAAAGTTGAAAAATTGGTTGCACGAATAAGCGCGCAAGGTAAAAAAACTGTTGATTTGCTGGAAACAGTTGTCACTGATGCCCTGGCCAAATTACCTATTGCAAAACGCATGAAGTGGGGAGCAAAGCGCGATGAATTTGTTCGCCCTGTACATTGGCTGGTGATGTTATTTGGCGCTCAAATTGTGAGCGCCAAAGTATTAGGTTTACAAGCAGGCCGCACAACACGCGGCCATCGCTTTCATCACAATCAAACGATTGAATTGTTGCAAGCCAGTGATTACGCCAATGTGTTAAAAAACACAGGTTATGTTATTGCTGACTTCGCTGAACGCAGTACCATCATCAAACAACAAGTGGAAGCTGAGGCCAAAAAAATTGGCGGGATTGCCGTTATTGGTGAAGCATTACTGGATGAAGTCACTGCGTTAGTTGAGTGGCCAGTTGCACTCACCGGAAAATTTGAAGAGCGTTTCTTGCAAGTTCCGGCTGAAGCCTTGATTGCGTCCATGAAAGAACATCAAAAATATTTCCATGTGGTAGATGCCAACGGCAAACTGAAAAATAATTTCATCACTGTTGCCAACATCCAAAGCAAAGATGCATCGCAAATTATCGATGGCAATGAACGTGTGATTCGTCCGCGATTATCCGATGCCGCTTTCTTTTTTGAAACTGACAAAAAAACCACACTGGCATCATTACGCGAACGCTTGAAGACAATTGTATTTCAGGCGCAGTTGGGAACCATCTTCGACAAAACAGAACGCGTTGCAAAACTTGCGCAATTTATTGCAGGCAAATTAAATGCGGATGAAAAATTGGCGGTACGTGCTACTGAACTGTGCAAATCGGATCTTGTCACCAACATGGTGGGCGAGTTTGATGATATGCAAGGTATTGCCGGTTATTACTATGCTTTGAATGATGGCGAGCATAAAGATGTCGCCGCTGCAATGAACGAGCAATATATGCCACGTTTTGCAGGTGACCAATTGCCCACAACCACTACCGGTGCAATTATCGCGCTGGCTGATCGTTTGGATACTATTTCAGGTATTTTTGGAATCGGACAACAACCATCCGGTTCGAAAGATCCTTTTGCATTACGTCGCGCCAGTATTGCTGTGTTGCGTTTGTTGGTAGAGAAAAATCTCGCATTGGACTTACGTGAACTATTGGCATTCGCCAAATCACAACACAAAAATTTAACGGTTGGTGAAGAATTGGTGGAGCAAGTGCTGAGCTATATGCTCGACCGCTTCCGCGCCATGTTTGAAGACGCGAATATTCCGGTAGAAGTTTTCCAATCCGTTAACGCGAAACAATTATCGCAGCCGCTGGATATTAATCAGCGTGTATTGGCTGTACATGAGTTTAGTAAATTGCCACAAGCCCAAGCCTTGGCTGCCGCAAATAAACGCGTTTCCAATATTTTGAGCAAACAAAATTCCACTATCACCACAGATATGAATAATAGTTTGCTGAAAGAAGAGGCTGAAAAAAATCTGGCGCAAGCGGTTAATACCAAAGCTTCTTTAGTTGCACCTTTATTTGCATCACGCGAATACACCAAAGCATTAGCTGCGCTGGCAGATTTACAACAGCCGGTTGATGCGTTTTTCGATAATGTCATGGTGATGTGTGATGATGCCGCATTACAGCAAAATCGTTTGGCGTTGTTGTCAAAATTGCGTGGATTGTTTTTGGAAGTGGCCGATATTTCTTATTTGGTGCCGAGTAAAAACTAGACCCCACCCTAACCCTCCCCTTGCCAGGGGAGGGGACAAATTTCACTCTGTCGCAAGCAGGGAGTAAAGTCCCTCCCCCTGGCAAGGGGGAGGTTAGGAGGGGGTCAACTAACGAGAACAAAATGAAATTAATCATCCTCGACCGCGACGGCGTCATCAACCAGGATCGCGATGACTATGTGAAATCGGTTGATGAATGTGTGCCGATTGAAGGCAGCATTGAAGCGATTGCACGATTACATCAAGCCGGTTTTACGATTGTGGTGGCAACCAACCAATCAGGATTGGCGCGCGGAAAATTTGATCTGGATGATCTTGAAGCCATGCACGAAAAAATCACAAAATTGGTGGAAGATGCGGGCGGTGAAATCGGGGCAATTTTTTATTGTCCGCATGCGCCGGAAGATAACTGCAAATGCCGCAAACCAAAACCTGGTTTGATTGATGCAATTGAAGCAGAATTTAATATTTCCGCTGAAGGTTTTTATTTTGTGGGTGACAGCTTGCGGGATTTACAAGCAGGGGCGCAAAAAGGTTGTCAATTGGCGCTGGTTAAAACTGGCAATGGGATAAAAACCTTATCGCAATTACATAATCCCGAATTGCAAACCGACAGCCCGACATTGGCTATTAGCAATATCAATGTTTTTGAAAATTTAAAACATTTTGCTGATTTTGTTTTAAAACCTTAATCATATGTAGGGTGGGCAAAAAGCGTAGCGTGCCCACCATTTGATTGTTTAACGTGGGCACGCTGCGCTTTTTGCCCACCCTACGGGGAATTTTTATTTTGCTTTATTTACGCAGTTTAATTTTTAGCATAGGTTACAACCTGACCAGCGCCATTATCGGGCTGATTGCTGTCATCATTTGGCCAATAATGCCTTATTCGTGGCGCTGGCGAGTTGTGACTTGCTGGAATCGTTTTGTGATGTTTTGGTTACGTGTCTGTTGCAATTTGCGTTATGAAATAGTCGGTCACAAGCATGCCGACAAATTTCCCTGTGTGGTCATGGCAAAACACCAAAGCACATGGGAAACCATGTTTTTACAATTTTATTTTGGACCTGTCAGTACCATTTTGAAAAAGGAATTATTTCGTATTCCGTTTTTTGGTTGGGGACTTGCAAGCTTACGACCAATCGCAATTGATCGCAGCAACCCAATGCAGGCATTAAAAGAAATCAAACGACAAGGCATGAAACGATTGGCGCAAGGCAATAATTTATTGATCTATCCCGAAGGTACACGCACAGCTTACGGACAAGTCGGCAATTACGCACGCAGTGGCGCGGATATTGCCATCAGCGCTGGCGTTCCTATTATTGCGGTTGCACACAATGGCGGGAAATTTTGGCCGCACAAACAATTTATAAAATATCCCGGTACTATTAAAGTAGTGATCAGTGAGCCGTTTCACACTGAGGGCAGGGATAGAAAAGAACTCACCGAAGAAATTAAAAATTGGATAGAAGGTGAAATCACCAAAATGAATTGATTAGCGCCTCATGAAAAGTTCTGGCATTTAATAATTGAATCCCTGGCTTGTTATTTCATTGATCGCTTTATTCAACGCATCTTCCAACTCTTTTAATTGTATGGGTTTGGTAATGAAGTCATTCATACCGGATTCATAAGCTTTGACACTGTCATCCACCTGAACACCTGCGGTCAATGCAATTATCCAGGGTTTACTGCTGTGTAATTTATTTTTACGGATTAACCGGGTTGCAGTGTAGCCATCCATTCGATCCATCTGAATGTCCATTAAAATAATATCCACATCGCGCTGCTTTATAGCATCAACAGCTTCCTGCCCGTCGGAAACACAGGAAATTTTATGAAACCCGAGTTTTTTGAGCATCATGGTAGCAACCATTTGATTGACGCTGTTGTCTTCAACAATCAGTATCCTGGTACTTTTGTTGGTAGACATTTTTTTCATTAGGAAGTGTTGTTTATTTTCACTTTTCCCCAATAAAGTCAACAATGTTCTTTTCAACGTATTGGTACGAACCGGCTTCATTAGTACCACATCGATATTCGGCCACTCTGCGCGACTGACATTCGCACTGCTCAAAATAATAATCGGTTTGTTCTTAAGTGAAGAACGCCTGATTTCATTGGATAAGGTGCCGCCATTCATGGCAGGCATACAAAAATCCAGAATAATCAGATCATATTGTTGCCCAAATTTGAGATTTTCCAGCGCGGAACTGGCTGAATCGAAAGCAGCAACTTGCATACCCCATTGCAACAGGGTTGTCGATAACACCCGTCGATTGGTTGCATTGTCATCGACAATTAAAACGCGCAAATTTTTAAAACTTTCAACCTGATTCATGGTTTCAGAAGCAGTGAATGTCGGATCAAAATCCAGCTTTAACGAAAAATAAAAAGTCGAACCTTTATTGATTTCACTTTCGAACCACAAACGGCCGCCCATTTGCTCGGCAATTTTTTTGCTAATCGCCAAACCCAGCCCCGTCCCACCATAACGACGCGTTATGCTGTTATCTGCCTGGCTAAATGCGTTGAATAATTGGGTTTGATTTTCTTTGGCAATACCAATGCCGGTGTCTTTAATGGCAACTAACAATTCACAATGATTATTTGCCTTGTTGATTTCGACAGGTGTGACTTCAACAAAGACTTCGCCTTTTTCGGTAAATTTAATGGCATTACCTAAAAGATTATTAATGACTTGACGGATACGTGATGCATCGCCGAGCAGACTCAGAGGCAAATCAGGCGATAACAAATAATTTATCTCCAATCCTTTTTCATTAACTTGTTTGGAAAATAATTCAAGGCATTCTTCGATCAGGTTACGTAAATCAAATGGCGAATGATCAAACTCCATTTTGCCTGCATCTATTTTTGAAAAATCCAGAATGTCATTAATAATAACCAACAAACTTTCGCCGCTGGATTGAATGGTATGCAGCAACTGTTGCTGCTCTTCATTCAGGGATGTTTCACCCAGCAGTGATGCACAACCTATAACGCCATTCATGGGTGTACGGATTTCATGGCTCATCACTGCCAGAAATGAACTTTTAACCTGCGCAAGATGTACTGCTTCTTCCTGGGCTTTTTTCAACGCTATTTCTGCTTCAACCTGTGCAGTAATGTCGCGGGATATACCCACCAACCCCACCACATTACCGTCAGCATCACATAAAGATGATTTAACCGACTCGCAATAAAAATATTTCCCCGATGGTTGCAAATGACATTCACGGATTCTGATATCCGCTGCATTGGCCATCATGTCCTGCTCCTCCTTAAATAATTTTTCCTTGTCACGCGGGGATAATATTTTGGAATCGTAATCCGTTTTGCCGATTAACAAAGCCGGATCATCTGCGCCGTGATAACGACTCCACGCCTTGTTGCCCCCTAAAAATTTCGAGTCTCTATCCTTGTAATAAAACATATCCGTGAGTTGGTCTTGTACAAAAGTAAGAAAGTTAACTTTCCTGATAGCTTCCTCTCTGGCCTTGACCTGCACGGTGATATCAATCAACAAACCACAAGCTGACATGGAATCCGTT
Organism: uncultured Cellvibrio sp.; assembly: GCA_946481095.1. Next base: position 22,749 of record CAMLML010000030.1, on the reverse strand, counting down.
TCGAGTGGCGACACTTGCAACAGAATAGTTTTGGGCGGAAGGGAAATTTCCTGGCTGATGCAGCAGTAAAGGGTGCAACATTCTTTTAATGTTTTTTTGAGCGCCATCTCCGGAGACAAGTTCGCCAGAAACGCCTCTGGATTGGTGCAACATTCTCCAGGCGTCATACCCAATAGTGAAATGATCGGCGTATTGATTGAATCAACACAGAAATCGCCTTCCTCGGTGAAATGATATTGAAATACGACGCCAGGCAGTGCGTTGAGTTGATCCATGGAGCTATCCAGTCAAATCATTGATTCAATCAGCATAGCCCATAATTTGAGCTTGATTAGCCTTGATCATAAACTTGAACAAGACAGGGTTGGCAGCTGGATGGATTCTGAGCATAATGTCGTCCCTTTTCGAATTTCCACTCTGGGTAGATTGTTATGGCTCGAATTACCGTTGAAGATTGTTTGCAACATGTCGATAACCGCTTTGAATTAGTAATGGTGAGTAGTAAGCGCGCTCGTCAACTGGCCATAGGCGGCAAGACTCCCTACGTTCCTGAAGAGAACGATAAACCCACAGTGATTGCATTGCGTGAAATTGAAGAAGGGTTTGTAGATGCCAGCATACTTCTGGAAAAAGATGTACTGCCACAACCCAAACCCGAGCGTGTTTACGACAACGAGCTTTAATCCCACCCAAACCCGGAGGTTGGCATGCAAACTCTGGAAACCTTAAGTCAAAGGCTTTCATCTTATCTGGATCCCATCCAGATAAACGGGGTGCAGCGTGCCTACCTTTATGCCGAACAAGCCCACGATGGCCAGAAGCGCCGCAGTGGTGAAGCTTATATAACCCATCCCCTCGCAGTAGCCGACATACTGGCTGGCATGCATATGGATCATCAGAGTTTGATGGCCGCCATGTTGCACGATGTGATTGAAGACACCGGCATCAGCAAAAAAGCCCTCGCCAGTCAATTTGGTGATGCTGTGGCTGATCTGGTTGATGGCGTCAGCAAGCTGACACAAATTGAATTTGAAACCCACGCCGAAAAGCAGGCAGAAAACTTTCAAAAAATGGCATTGGCTATGGCCAATGATCTGCGTGTAATTATGGTGAAACTGGCCGACCGGCTGCACAACATGCGCACCCTGGGCGCCATGCCTGCCGACAAAAAACGACGCATCGCCAAAGAAACGCTTGAAATCTACGCACCTATTGCACATCGACTGGGAATGAATGACGTGCGTATGGAATTGGAAGACCGCAGCTTTTATGCCATGCATCCACTTCGCGCTTCGCGTATGCAAGCCGCGTTACGTAGCGCACGCGGCAACCGTAAGGAATTGGTGGAACAAATCCAGACGGCGATTGAAAAACGTTTGCTGCGTGAAGATATTAATGGCGTAGTTATTGGTCGCGAAAAACATATTTTCAGTATTTATGAAAAAATGCGCACCAAGAAAAAATCATTCAAGGAAATCATGGATGTTTACGCATTCAGAATTGTTGTCGATAAAGTCGATACCTGTTATCGCGTGCTCGGCATAGTGCACAACCTTTACAAACCGGTTGCCGGTGAATTTAAAGATTACATTGCGATTCCAAAAGCTAATGGCTACCAAAGTTTGCACAGCGTATTAATTGGCATGCACGGTGTTCCGATTGAAGTGCAAATTCGCACCAAGGAAATGGATGAAATGGCGAATAGTGGAATTGCCGCGCATTTTCTTTACAAGGCCAATAGCGATGAAACCTTGAATGCCAGCCACAATCGCGCACGGCAATGGGTTCAAGGCTTGCTGGAAATGCAACGCAACGCCGGTAATTCACTGGAATTTATCGAGAACGTTAAAATTGATTTGTTCCCTGATGAAGTTTATGTTTTCACACCGAAAGGAAAAATTGTTGAATTGCCTTCCGGTGCAACCGCCGTTGATTTTGCTTATGCCGTGCATACCGATGTGGGCAATACCTGTGTTGCCTGTCGCATTAACGAGCGCATGGCTTCACTGTCGCAACCATTACAAAGTGGCCAGCGTGTGGCCATCATTACCGCACCCAACGCACAACCCAATCCCAATTGGCTAAATTTTGCAGTGAGTGCAAAAGCGCGCAGCGCTATTCGACATTATTTAAAACACCAGCGACATCACCAATCTGTCAGTTTGGGCAAACGTATGTTGCACCGCGCATTTGCCGATTTGCATTTGGAAATGGACCAAATCAGCGAGCAACAAAAAAATGATTTATTAAAATCCGTACAACTCGACAACCTGGATTTATTATTTGAAGAAATTGGTTTGGGAAAAAGAACCGCGCAAAGTGTTGCCCGCTTGCTGCATCCCGAAGCGGAAATTAAACGTAATTTACCATCGCATTCAGCCATCACCATTGACTCAGCTGACGGCATGATTATCAGTTTTGCGCGTTGTTGCAGGCCAATACCAGGTGATCCCATTATTGGTCACATTAGTTCAGGAAAGGGTTTGGTTATTCATCAGGATACCTGTCGCAATATTGTCGAAATTCGCCACAACGCGGAAAAAATCAGTCAGGTAAATTGGGCTGCACAAGTCAGCGGTGAATTTCTGGTGGATTTACGTATTGATGTTGAAAGTGAACGTGGCATCATTGCGATATTGGCAACGCGTATTACCGAACAGGGCGCCAACATAGAACATATCAATGTACATGAACGCGATGCTCACAACAGCGTCATTCATATTTGCATTGGCGTACATAACCGAATCCATCTCGCGAATATTATGCGTAGAATACGCACACTCAGTTTCGTCATTCGCGTACATCGCGCAAAACATTAAACCTTATCACCCCCCTCCCAATCTCCCCCTTTGCAAGGGGAACTGGCTCCTTCCCCTTGCAAAGGGGGGAAGGCTGGATGGGGCGAAAAAAATTATTTTTTATTTTTAAATCAGGAGAAATCAAATGACCAACAAAGCCGTAATTCACAGTGACAATGCCCCCGCTGCAATAGGCACTTATTCACAAGCAATCAAAGTCAACAACACCGTTTATTTATCAGGACAAATTCCACTCGACCCCAAAACCATGGTGTTGGTCGATGGCGATTTCGCTGCGCAAGCCCATCAGGTTTTTAAAAATCTGCGTGCCGTTTGCCTGGCTTCAGGGGGTGACTTACAACACATAGTGAAATTAAATATTTATTTAACGGATCTCACCAACTTCCCGATTGTCAACGAAGTCATGAGCCAATATTTCCAACAACCTTATCCTGCGCGCGCAGCGATTGGCATCAATCAATTACCGCGCAATTCATTAATTGAAGCCGATGGTGTAATGGTAATTTAAATATTGATCCCATCCCGCATGCGCCAATTCATCCACTCAACAAATTATACTGGACAGTTTCGTCCAGTATTTAATTCAAAACATATTTAAAATATACCAATGCTGTTGCGCTTGAACAGCATTTGGATGCTTTGTTAAAGATTGGTATGCATTCTGCAGATACAGTAAAAAATGTTGATTGCAGAGATCTCCAATGACTACCAATACTACAGAAACCGATTTTGAGTTCGAGCGTTTATTAAAAATTCTGACGCCGGCAATTAGTGAAAGTCAAAAAACCACTCTGGAAAAATGGAATCTGTTAAATCAGGATTTCAAATCTTCCTGGCTCACTTTCAGCTATGTCAAAACCAGGGACAATGCCATTATTACCAAAGAGAAGCTGACACTTCTTCTGGCGTTTGCACCGGAATTGAATAGTTGTATTTCCAATGTGTTTATGGCCTTGCCAGATCCACGTGAAGCTGTTGGCCTTTGGGACGAGGGCAAGGAGAAAAAACAACGTCAGCAATATGAAGACGCCATCATCTCCATCAAAGACATTACCCAGCAGGAATATATCAGCGCTAATGCAACCTTGCCCACACTGGATTCGGTAATCGATCAAACACCCGTTGAACCAACGAATCTGGAAACATTTCTGGTAATAGAAAATGCTACTGCGGAAAAAATAAATATCAGCACAGCAATAACATCCGAGAATAGCTGGGCAATTGGCAATTTCAGACCAGACATCAATTTTAACAATATTACAATCGATGAATTTTCTTATTCAAAACAACGTGAAGATATTAAATCATCCAATATCCCTGCAGAATTTATTGTCAAGGTATCGCTCATGAACGGGAATGGACAGGACAAATTTAATTTTTCTGCTGATCAATCCAAAGCAGGAAATGAAAATGCAAATAATAAAAATTTGTTAGTCTCCGGCCCTTCGGCAACTTCTTATTCCGTTATTCAAAGTGTGTCGGAAACGGCTGAAGGCGTAAAAGGTTTGATTATCACCATTGTTGAAACAAGAGGAAAATAAAATGCCCTGGATGACAGACGTTTTTAATCAAGTACCGGGATTTCCAAATAGATTTTTATCAGAAATTACTATTCCAGGCACACACGATGCGGGTTGTTATGTTGATCGCTGGAATAATTTTCAGTCCAGAACACAATTACAAACGATTGGCGGACAACTGAATGCGGGCATTCGTTATTTTGATATACGGCCTTATCTCACGAATAATCAATTCTGGACTTACCACGGCCCTTTTTATACGGGTGGCCAACTGGATGGCATAGCCGGAATTTTGAATGATGTTGCCAACTTTATGAATGCACTTGCACCAGGAGACAGGGAACTGGTTATTCTGAATATTTCGCACTTCAATGCATTTAACAATGCGGCACACGCAGCCCTTATTCCGGTAATACAAAATGCGCTCAACAATCATCTGGTTCCCTACACACAAGCACAAACCAATTTGTTTGGAACAGCTTACAACGCATTGCTCACTGATAACGCCGGGCCGGTAACTCGCTCCAGAGTCGCTATTCTTTATGACGGAGCACTGGATACTGCCATTGAACCTTATGTCGCTGCCAATAATTTACCCGCCGGTTTTTTCAAACTCTCACCCAAATATGCGCCACCGGCAAATCAGATTTTTTTGTTCGATCAATATGCGAATAGCGGCTCAACCGCCACTATGCAGCAAGACCAATTAAATAAATTACGAAACCGAAATAATTATGCTTATACACAGCAAGCCTGGGGTGCCGGAGCAGGAAATTGGAACGCTAATGCAGCCGGTGGAACAGCAGACACTATGCATTTATTTTCCTGGACATTAACACCACAACCCTGGTCAGATCCCATTACAGCAGCAGCCACTTCATCCAATCCTGCGTTACTTCCTTTATTTCAGGGAAATAATTGGGGAGGCGCATTATTACCGCGAGCTTATGATCCAACAGTCGATCAAAAAATTAATATTGTTTATGTTGATAATTTTGCATCGCAACAAGTTGCCAGTTACGGGCATCACACTTCGCAGGCAATTAATCAAAATGGTAATAATTGTCCACGCAATGGCATGTCTGTTCCTGTTGCTCTGGCGGAATATTTTAATCGTTATCACTTTAACGCCATGGGGAACGCCGTTTGGGGCGGATGGAATCAGTTTTAATTATTGTTAAAACGTAAAATCCTGACGGAAATTCGGGTGAATATTATTTCATTTGACATCATTTGGTTTGTTATAAAATTTCCGTCATTTCATCTGCAAAACCTCCTGTCCACTCCGCTCACGTCTTCTGCACAAGGGTAATAGCAATACAAATCCGCATTATTGCGCCACGCCAATCCACTGCTAAACTCAGTCAATAACATTAATATCCGAGCCTATTTCATGAACCGTCATTTTCTATTTGCTGGCTTTATCGTCTTATTATTGCTGGGGATCTGGATGGATTTACCCTATTTGTTGGGTTTTATACCAGCGGCAGGATTGGTGGCTTACTCAGTGTATGGTTTTAATCAACCAGAAATTATTCAAGAAACCAATCAAGTTAATCCGCTAAGCAAAATGGCAGATTCGGTGAGCCGCGCAACATCGAAAATGGCACGAGGTGCTGCAGAAGTGTCTTCCTGCATTGATCGCTTGCATAAAGATATTGAATCCAGCTCACAACAAAGCACCCAAATTCTTGCTGCCAGTACCCAGCTTGCCACTAGCAGTACGGATCTTTCACAAAATCTGCAAACGGTGGCCGCCACTATCAGTCAAACAGCAACGGCTTGTTCAACGGCTGATGCACGCCTGGGTTCAGGTGTCTCACGCGTGGGACAATTGGCAGAAACGATTAATCAAGTCGCCAGTCAATTCAGTGTGTTGCAAACCAGTGCGGATAATATTCAACGCATCACCGAAGTGATTAAAAGTGTGGCTGAACAAACCAACTTGCTTGCACTTAATGCTGCAATTGAAGCCGCTCGTGCAGGTGAACAAGGGCGAGGTTTTGCGGTAGTGGCAGACGAAGTAAGAATGCTCGCGGGTAAAACAGCATCTGCAACCAAAGACATTGCTTCAATGCTGATGGATATCAGACAACAAAGCCAAAGTGCCGGGCAACAAATGCAGGCGTTAAAAGATAACAGTGATCAGGTGAAAGTCGAACTTGAATCGACTGTCCAGGGTTTCAAACAAGTGAATGCGGAGGTTCAAAATTCTTCTGCATCGCTCAATAAAATTGAAATTGTCAGTGAAGAATTGGAGTCAACCAGCAAATCAATTAAAGATTCAATTAATCATATTAGCAAGGCACTTGAAACTGCCGATAAGACTACCTTAACTATCAGCCAACAAGCGACGGATGTTTCGCTCGAAACTGAATCTATTTTTGGTGATCTGGCTACATTAAGTGATCGATTGTTTTTTTCCAACATTTTGCAAGAAGCCATTAATGCATCCAGCGAGATTGGGAAAATTTTAGAACGAGGAATTGAGCAGCGCATTTTTAGTGAGATCGATTTGTTCACACAAGACTATAAACCCATTCCTAAAACCCAACCACAGAAATACAAAACAGCCTACGATGATTACACTGACAAACACTTTCCAGACATTCAAGAACCTATTCTGGCGCGCCATTCCGAAATCGCTTTCGCCGGTGCTGTGGATACCAAAGGTTATTTTCCAACGCACAATAAAAAATATGCACAACCACTCACCGGAAATTTGGCACAAGACCTCATAAACAATCGTACCAAACGCATATTCAATGACCGCACCGGCATTCGCTGTGGCGCCAATACTTTGCCCATGTTGTTACAAACCTATAAGCGTGATACCGGTGAAGTCATGCACGATCTTTCCGTTCCCATTTATGTGAAAGGTCGGCATTGGGGTGGTTTTAGAATAGGCTTTAAGCCGAGCCAGAATTAGATGCTATGTCAGAATCAGGGATGGAAAATTACTCCACAACAAAAACCGGAGCAAAACCACCGCCTTCCGTTCTGAAGTTAGTGGTTTGACCTTGATAAAGACGGGCAGCTAATAATTGTATTTTTCCTTGATAAGCGTAAGCGCGAATATCCATTTTTAATTCCGTCTGCCGGTTATCCACTGAAACACTGCGCTGCCCCGGCGGGATCAACTCTTGTGCTATGTAATTGGCTTGCACAATATCCTGCCACACTTTGGTCGTAATTTTATCGCCGCGATAAGTGGCTTTACTGCCAAAACCACAGGCAGGTTTAAAAAATAATTGTTTTCGTTCCTGCCAAAGTTGGTGAGCATTTTCCAGTGTTAATGCACGGGTTTTCGGTATCGCTTGTTGCAAGGTATTAATGTCATCATCAGTGGCCGCACAATTTTGCAAAAACGATTTATCGCCCAGCAAAATTAAATTGCGTTTGTCGGCATAAATTGCATGATGAAAGGGGTTGGGTGTTATCACAACCGCATTCTGATCATAAGCTTGACGCAAATGATGATGGTCAGTCTCACTGAATGAAAAATCAGTCAGCCGATTATAAATTAAATCAATTTTTTCGCCTTGAAAGTAAAGACCTTCACCATTCCATTGCAGCCCGTATGGATCAACAATGAATACATTGAAACCTGCATTTTGCAATACAGATTGCGCAATCCGAAATTCGGGGTATAAAAATTGTTGCTCGGGTTGTTGATCAACAATCGCTATAGTCGCCAGTGGTTTATCGCCATGACACAATCGCCATTCATGGCGAAACATAGCAACAAATTCATCCTGTAATTGTTTTTCCACTAATGGCAGAGCGGGATTCAACACTTCACAGCAAGCTGTTTGCGCTGCGAGCAAAGCGGCATTTAAAAAACCACCTCCGGCATTGGTATTGATTTCAATGACCTTGGGGCCAGATTCACCCATATGAAAATCAACACCTACAAACACCCCTGCTGCCACATTGCGTTGCGCTTCCTGCGTAATTATTTTTTGTTGAAAGCCGGATAAGTGCACGACGCGTTCAATGGCTTCTACTATTTGTTTTAATTGCATCCACTGATCCAGTGAAATAAATGCTGCCGTGTTCGAAAACAATTGCGGATGCGACACAAAAATTTCTGTCGCCAAATTATCATCTTGCAACAATTCCAGCAGCAAATTGTTATCCAGTGTTTTGCAATAACAATGTTGATTCAAATTATGAGCGGTGGAATTGCAATTGCTTTGGCAGGAATTGTCATCAATCATACATTTGCCCAATATTGGATAACCGAATGGAAACCACACTTGCCAGACCAATCAACAAAGCTGCACACCACAAACAGGCAACCATTCCCCATTGTTGATAAATCCATCCCGATAAGACTGTACCCAACAATCGCCCTATGGCATTAGCCATATAATAAAAACCTACATCCAGTGATACACCATCCGCTTTTGCGTAATGCACAATTAAATAACTGTGCACCGATGAATTAAACGCAAATAAAATCCCGAAAATAATTAACCCCACCATTAATACACTGACAGAGGGAAATAGATTCATGGTTAAAGCAAATGTAGCTGTCATCAGTGTGAGCGCTGCCGCCAATAAAAATGCTGTCTTTCCACCAGGGGATTTACCTACAACAAGAGGTGAAATGGATTGAATGATCCCGTAACCAATCACCCAGCTGGCAAGAAATCCACTGGTCTGCCAAAAACTCCACTGAAATTGACTGCTCAAATATACCGGCAGCGCCACCACAAACCAAACATCGCGCGCCGCAAACAAACACAAACGCGCCGCTGACAATAAATTAATGTGGCGACTTTTTGAAAACAAATCATGAAATTTTGGTTTGTGTTTGGCTTTTCCCAAATCTTGCGACAGCAAAAATAAACTGGCCATCCAAACCAATGCCAACACAATCGCCATGTATAATATGGCTTGCTGAAATCCCAGCAGGGTTAATAACAATCCACCCAGAAAAAATCCAACACCCTTTAATGCATTTTTTGATCCTGTTAATAATGCAACCCAGCGAAACAATCGCTGATTTTCATTTTCAGGCACCAGCAATTTAATTGCACTTTTTGCACTCATCTTATTCAGATCTTTGGCAATACCGGAAATTGCTTGCGCCAGCATCACTAACGGAATCGATAACCATGCCGCAGGTAGTGTAAGCAGCATCAATGCCATAATTTGCAAAAACAAACCGAGATTCATGGTGCGGTTTAATCCCAAACGCGCCCCCAAATATCCACCCAATAAATTAGTCACCACACCAAAAAATTCATAAAACAAAAACAAACTGGCAATCTGCAATGGCGTGTAATTCAATTGATAAAAATACAAAACCACCAACATACGCAAAGCGCCATCGGTGAGCGTAAAGGCCCAATAGTTTCCGGTGACTATTGTGTATTGGCGGATATTTTTATTCATAATTTGCTTCGTAATTTTTGTTTTTCATTTTGAGAAACCCCGACTCGGCAAGAATTGGCTCCTCCCTTTGAAAAAGGGAGGCGGGGGAGGGATTTAAGATGGTCAATTGTATGAAAATTTTAAATCCCCCCTAGCCCCCCTTTTTCAAAGTGGGGAACCAACCAATCTCGCCAACTCCACAGTGCGGTTCGCATAACCCCATTCATTGTCATACCAGGCGTAAATCTTCACTTGTGTTTTATTAATCACCATAGTTGACAAAGCATCGACAATTGAAGATCGCGGATCACCGCAATAATCAATAGAAACCAGAGGCCGCTCTTCGTAACCCAAAATATTTTTCAGTTCGTTTTCGCTGGCAGATTTTAAAAATTGATTCACTTCTTCAACGCTGGTTTCACGATTTACTTCAAATACACAATCCGTTAAAGAAGCATTCGCCAAAGGTACACGTACAGCATGGCCATTTAATCGCCCACGTAATTCAGGAAATATTTCAGCAATTGCGGTGGCAGAACCGGTTGTAGTGGGAATTAAATTAGAACCGCAAGCGCGCGCACGACGTAAATCTTTATGAGGTTGATCAAGAATGGATTGCGTATTGGTTAAATTGTGAATGGTAGTAATAGAACCATGTTTGATGCCAAGCTTTTCATGAATCACTTTTACCACAGGCGCCAAACAATTCGTGGTACAAGAAGCCGCTGTGACTATGCGATGTTGTTGCGGATCAAACAAATAATCATTCACACCCATCACAACATTTAATACCCCCGTTTCTTTAACAGGCGCGCTGACAACCACACGTTTTACACCTTGATCCAAATAAGCTTGCAGTACTTTTGTATCACGCATTTTGCCGCTGGATTCAATCACTACATCGCAAGCTGACCAATCAGTATCCTGAATTAATTTATTTTGTGTGAGTGATATTGTTTTATCACCAATCTTGATTGCATTATTTTCGGTAGTCACTTCATTTTGCCAAATACCTTGTACTGAATCGAATTTCAATAAATGTGAAAAAATATCTGCATTGCCTGCGGGATCATTGATTTGTACAAATTCCAGCTCCGGCCAATCCCAGGCTGCACGCAAAGCCAATCGGCCAATGCGACCAAAACCGTTAATACCGACTTTAATTTTCTTCATACATTTTTCTCATTAACAAGATTGTATTAACAACAACGATTGGGCCGATCTTCCATTTCACATAAGCGTTGATGGTTTTCATCAAGCCATGCGTGATTGGCATCCAATAAAATTTTTAATGTTTTGCTTACCCAGTTGGGTAAATCAGGATGTAGTCGGTAATAAACCCACTGCCCTTTGCGGCGATCGGCCAACAGATTCGATTCTCGCAGCAGTGCCAAATGTCGCGAAATTTTTGGCTGACTCACATCCAGTGCACAGGTCAGCTCACATACACAAAGTTCTTTTTCGCGCGTTATTAGCAAGGCGATACGCATACGGGTTTCATCGGCAAGCGCTTTGCAGAGTTGATCGGGAGTTATAGTCATAATTGTATTTGTTTTATATATGGATTTTCAAATATATGCTATTCCATATATATTGGCAAGAGTCTGCTGGTGTATAAAAATGGATTAAGAATGCTTGAAAGCTGGCGCGCAATTTTGCAGCCTGACCTCTTTCATTACACCAAATTTTAATTTTTTTGGTATATCTGTGAGAGCCGTAAAATATTTATTGTAGATTTTGCCTGAGTTCTATTGCATGATTGCCGCGAAAGCGTTTCGACGTTTTTATTGATTGTGTAATATTTTTAAAACAGATTTGTTAGACAATCAACATTCATTAATTTGAGCGCCGGACAGTGCTCGCATACTAGTGTCATAGGATATGGCATCAAGCTCAACTAAAAGGAAAACTTTATGGGAAATATGGAGTGTTTATATCAACGAGTGAGACAAAAAAGATTTCATTTTTACCTTCCTGCCTGTCAAGACTCACGATTTCACTTCCTGTTACCCACCACTTCGGATTTAAAGAGGTCTGTTATGTTTTTATCACGCTTTCCGCGAAGGAATTTATCTTATTCATTTTTGCAAACATTACTTGCAATGCTTTTTATTCTGTTGTCTGTAAATGTTTATGCCGATACAGGCAAGATTCGTCTGATTGCTATTGACGCCGATACACAAAGGCCCCTTACCGGTGTTTCAGTTAAGGTCACATCCCGCGATGGCGCAGTGCAAACGGTAAATGTAAATGATCAGGGAATTGCCAGGATCGGTAATTTACAACCCGGGTTATATGCGGTGGTTGTGAGCCACCCGAATTACCAGCGCCAACGCTTACCCAGCGTGCGAGTGGAAAAAAATAAAACCACACCACTGGAAACACGTCTGAGTTTTTTGAATGTCGGTATTGCAGAAGTCATGGTGTTGGGAAAATCCATGGGCGGAAATCCATTGAATCCTGTTGGCTCCAGTAATATTGACCGCGAAGATTTAAACAGCGCAGCAGGCAGTGGCGGTGATGTTTTACGTTCACTCGATGGTTTGCCCGGTTTATTTGGCGATGGCGAATTTTCCAGCTATACAGTTCGGGGTAACGGGCCTCGTGATAATTTGATTTTGGTTGATGGCGTTCCTTTCGAAAATCTGGTTCATTTCAGCGATAGTTTTGGTGATCCCGATGAAGTTGAAGGTGGTGGCCGTTATTCAGTGTTTGCGCCCAACACTATTGGCAAAGCGGAATTTCAACCGGGAGGCTGGAACCCTGCTTATGGTGGGAAATCCGGTTCATTATTAAAACTGGATGTTGCAGAAGGCAATCCGGAAACCGCGTCTTATCGCACGCGTCTGGATATTGCCGGTTTTGAAATTGGTTACGATGGCCCCAGTGGTTTTCATGATAAAACCTCGGTACTTTTTTCGGCGCGCGATTACAATTTTGATCGTTTATTTCAAATGATTGATTTGGAAGATATTGGCGCGCCGCAATTAACGGACATCATTTTAAAAACATCTACCGAGCTGGGTGATGCTGACCGTTTGAAATTTTTGGCGATCTACGCACCCGAAGAATATTTGCGCGATATCGATAACGTGTTGGCTTCCGATGAAACCGGACGCGGGGATTACGGCAGTACAGATCTGGTTTCTACCGAAACGGATAACAGTTTGTTTGCGGCCACCTGGACTAAATTAATTGGTAGCGAAAGCCAATTAACCAATCAAATTTATCATCGTAATTACGAAGAAGACAACACCATAGGTGAAGCCTATCCTGATCAGGTGCCAGTAGGCACTGATGCTGAAGATATTCCACGGCGCAGTAATATTTTCAATTCGATGCGTGAAGAAACAGAGCTGGGATTACAAACGGATTTTGAAACAGGCAATGATCTTGGACGTTTTTCTGCAGGCTTACGTGTGATTCAGACAGATTTGTTATTTGCATTAAGCCTGACAGATGACTGGATTCGTTATACCTATGATCAGGATGATTATCGCGATTCCCCACAACAAAAATATGTGGTGTTAACACCTGAAGCGGTGGACAACCAATATCAACAAAAAGAAGTCAATTATGTTACCTATCTCAATCAGGATTTTCTGTTTGATGCCTGGAGTTTTCGTGCCGGTGTGAGATATGAGCGCGACAATTTTTCGGAAGAGAATTTATTGTCACCGCGTATTGGTGCAACCTGGCCGATTAATGATGACTTGCGGGTAACAACCACCGCAGGCCGTTATTATCAAGCGCCCCGCTTCGGGGATCGCGCCAGTGACGCTTCAGCTGCGAAATTGGAAAACGAAGTTATCGATCAATTCAGTGTCGGTTTTGCGTATCAAATTAATAGTGACGTGCAATTTTTTATCGAACCTTATTATCAAGAGTTGGATAACCTGATTGTCGAAGGCGATGGTGTCAACAAAACGTTTAGTAATGAAGGAACAGGAACATCTTTTGGAGTCGATACCGCATTGACCCGTCAATTTGATGATGGTTGGTCAGCCAGTATCAACTATTCCTACAATGATGCCGTTCAACGTGATACTGCCGACAGCAGGGAATACGATGCCAGTTTTAATCGCCCCCATATTTTCAGTATTGGTGGTGTCTGGGAAATTAACCAACGCTGGAAAGTTTCATCGCGCTGGAAATTTGCATCAGGAAAACCACGCAATGAATATCTGATTAATGAAGATGTATTGGGAGCAGGCCAGCCATTTCGCTATTCACGCGAAACCATTTCCATCAACACCGATAGATATGACACCTTTAATGCATTGAACGTTCGCCTTGACTATATCCGCACTTTCGGCAGAACCAAAGTGATCGCTTTTATTGATGTTATTAACTTGCTTGGATCTGATAACCCGAGCGATTCCGATTTCAACGAACGTCGCGGCGTTGATGAAATAGAAGACGGTTCTGCTTTACCACTGTTTGGCTTGATGTTTGAGTGGTAAATTAAAGCCAACACCTTATCAGTTTTTGCCTGCCACACCCATCCCGGTTACTGTATTAAGAGCCGGGATTTTTTATATCCCGTAAACATCTACCTGCATCAATGGATCCAAACGACAAGTGTTTCCTAATAATGGGAATTTCTTTTTAAAAAATTATTTTTTAACGCTTGTAACATTTCTCATGCTGTATCGTCTGGATTTTTGAATCACTGGCTTGTTTGGCGCAGAATTTTCCACATCAACTATTTTAACTTCAATAGGTTATCACTATTGAGCTGTCTACTAATGGTGACAAATGTTAAGCATGTTTAAGTTTCGCTTAATCTAATCTCTTTATTCTGGGTCTGTATTAAGCACCCAATTACGAGTCGCCAAAATAAATGATCGTTTTGGTCTGGTTTACATTTATGAGGTTTGCTATGAAATGGTTAATTCAAATTGTCAAATTACGACTTTCCTTTATCAGTGTAGGTTCCCATACTCAAAATGAAGAAGCCGACCTAATTCTCATCAATTTATTTATCATTGGTAATATTTTATTTGTATTGTTGCATCCTGAATCAGCCAGCTTTGGTGTTCTGGGCATATTGTTGGTCTGGAAGTTTTACAAATCCAGGAAATCCTGAAGTTTAAATCCTGAAAAATAGGTTTGCGTAGCTATATCGCACCCACCAGGAAATTTTTATAACAAGTGCCTCAGAATAAGTTAATATCAATTCAAACTTATCACTGAGGAAAAATAATGGAATCCAACACTAATGAAGATGAAATCCTGTTAACGGCCATTGAAGCACGTGTGCTGGGTTCATTAATGGAAAAACAGCTTACTACACCCGAGGCTTATCCGATTACGCTGAATAGCCTGGTATTAGCCTGTAATCAAAAAACCAGCCGTGAGCCTGTGAGTCATTATGAACAGGGTGAATTGCAACGTTGCACCAGTCAATTGCAGGATAAAAATTGGATTCATGTGGATTATTCGGGTCGTGCGCCGCGTTTCGACCAACGATTAACAAGAGTTCTGGGGCTGGACAAAGCAACGCAAGCATTGCTGTGCATCATGTTACTGCGAGGCCCGCAAACTCTGGCAGAATTATTTTCGCGAACTCAACGCATGTTTGAATTTGAAAATAACAAAGCCGTTGAAGAGAAAATGGAATATTTGTGCGCAAAATCCACGCCTTATTTTGTAAAGATTCCACGTGTTGCCGGCCAGCGTGAAGACCGATATATGCATTTGCTTTGTGGGAAACCGGATTTAACAGCAATTGCAGCCATGGTCAGCGCGGCCAAAACCAGTCATCCAGTTGATAACGATCAGGTAGCACAGCTTGAATACAAAATAACTGAACTTACTGACCAGGTTTTACTTTTGCAAAAGCAGGTAAAAGTGTTGATGAATTTGAACGGTGTGAATGACGCTGATATTGAGTCATCTATTCCGTAAAAAACAAATGAAAACACCGCTCTTTAACATTCATGATTTAATTCTGTTACTGACGCTGACCGTCAGTATGCTGTTGGTTATTTTTCAATGGGTGTTGTCCAAACAAAGCGTACTGGCTTCACGTTTTTTATCAGGATTTTTTATTTTCGTGGGTTTGAGTGCATTCTGTAATTTGTTGTTATGGAGCGATCAGATTCATTTGCAAACCGACTATGCCAAGATGTTATTGTCACTGGGATTGGTATTCGCGGTGGTGGGCAAGAGTTTGTGTTTGTATTTTTATGTGGCATCCATCACCCGCACAAATTTCAGTTTGCAATTAACCGATGCACTGCATTTATTGCATCTGCCAGTGGCATTCAGTTTTGTTGTTTGGGGCAATCTGGATAGTGATAATTTGCGATTTTTCGTCGGGCAGGATACAGCTCATTCAGCTGCACTGACAAACTACTTGTGGCATTACCTCAAGTGCATGCCGATGGTCTATGCTTTTGCAGCGGTATTGGAAATCAGTCGTTATAAACGTGAGTTAAAAGAATTCTATTCCAGTTTACATTTGGAAGGACCTTATTGGCTGTTGTTACTCACCCTGGGGTTTGCTATCAATTGGTTATGGTCGTTGCTTGTGCATTTATTGGGACAAAATGTCAGCCTGAACATAGCGGATAGTTTTGGTATTTTTGACAATTACATTACATTTTTGTTGGTAAATGCTTTATTTATCTACAGTCTGCTCTACGCACATCAATTACTGCAAACACGCAGCAAATCAAAAGAAAAAGAAGCGCCCGTTGCTGAAGCATCTCCGCAATCAATTAATCGTATTCGCGATGCAATGGAAAAACAGCAACTCTATTTAAAACCCAATTTGAATATTGAAGAATTTGCGCGGCATGTGGGCATTCATTATCGCGAAGTTTCCAGCATTATCAACAAACACTTCAATACCAATTTTTTTGAATTCGTCAATGAATATAGGGTCAACAAAGCCAAACAAATGTTGCTTGATCCGGATTGTGCCCAGATGACGATTCTGGATATTCTGCTTGAATCCGGATTTAACAGTAAATCTTCATTTCATCGATTTTTTAAACGTTATGCGGGTATGTCAGCAGCGGATTTTCGTAAGAAATCTTTTGAAAACCTTACCCCCTCCTAACCTCCCGTTCAGAAACCAGTCCTATGGTTTCCCCTTCGGGCAGCTTCGCTGTGCAAATTGCTCCTGCAATTTGTGGCAGGGGGAGGGATCTTACTCCCTGCTGAATTAAAGATTAATTTTAATTCAAATTTTTTCTGCGTAACAATAATCCGCTTAGACACAATAACCAGAATAAATTAATAGCGCCTCCACCAGAATCACCGCCAGAATTTGTTGCAGGCGCTGATGAAGAAATTGATGAGCTGCTACTAACAAGACTTGAACTGCTTGCAGCAGAGCTTGACGAAACTCTACTGGAGTTTGCACTCGAACTTGAACTGCTCGCGGGTTCATCTATCGGTGGTGTGCCGGTGTAACCTGTAGCATTTTCTGTTGTGAGTGCCAAAACCAAAATGCCATTTTTGATCACTACATTTTCCGGCGCAAAATCGACGCGATTATGCTCAAAAGTCCAATTGGCTTTACCCCAACGGACCGTATCCAAAGTATCAAATTCATCGCGCCAACCGCCCTCAAATATTTTGGTAACCGGATTGTAAGATTTGTATTCAAAATAATTAATAAATTGATAAACCGGTAAAACCGAATCATTCCAGCTACCGGCCCATTCAACAGATTCAGATGCCCACAAATTAAATCGCAAACTTTGCGGATTGGTAAGACTGGTGACCGTACTGGTACCGGTGATGCGCCGCACTTCTACACCATCCAGAAACCAGGCAACATAATCCGGTGTCCATTCCAAAACATAGGTGTGATAGGCATCCGCCAACGAATTATCCACTTCATGTTCTTGCTCTGCGTGTATGGCAGGGCGTGAACTACCGAGAATAATATTGCTTTGCCACACTGTGGCGTTATCTTTACCAAACACTTCTATATCAATTTCTTCCCAAAAAGTATTGCTGACTTCCGAACCGTTTTTGTAAGTAAAAAATGTGGATAACACACCGCTGGCATTGGCGACACGCATACGCATTTCGTAACGCCCATATAAATAACTTTGGTTGGTATAGATTTCCGCACCTTTGTAGGGTTTTGCGGAAAGATCTGTCGATAATCCCATCAACACTGCAAATAGAATTAAAAAACTGCGCATATATTTGTCTCAATCAACGGATGTATACCATCATTCCCGCTTTTACGAGATTGACGAATAAAATAAGAGGCTTGCACGAATCCATTTTTTGTTTAATTTCACCTTGTCATCCCTGCGAAGGCAGGAATGACAATGAATTTTGATTTGTGCAAACCTCTCAATAAAAATAAAAAATTATCAAATCCTGGTCAGTTTTATCCAATCAATATTAAAGCCACCGCTGTTAGCATAAATCGCCAAACTTTGTGATCCTGCATTTAAATACACATTGTGTGAAATGGTTTGATAATTTCCCCAGCCGCCAGTGTTCGGCACACTGATAGTGCCCAAACCCACACCATTTCTATCCAACGTAAATTGCGCAGTGGTCAGTGCTGATGCAACACGATATTCCACTTTATAAGTTCCGCTTGCTGGAATATTGATATTGTTATATTTAAACCATTCGCGTGCGTCTATATAGCCAACTACTCCGCCAGACACTGTGACGTTACCGCCCACTTCATTAAAATTTTCTGCCTGAATCGTGATGCTTGTTTGATTGCTGGCACTACTGCTACTGCCGCCGCCACTATTTCCATCTGCAGGCGGTGTTCCGTTGTAGCCGGTTTGACCTTCACGGGTTAATGCCAACACCAGAATGCCGTTTTTTACCAGCACATTATTGGGATCAAAATCAGCGAGATTTTCATTGAACGTCCAATTGGCTTTGCCCCAGCGATTGCCATCAAACGAATTAAAGTCGTCGCGCCAACCCGTACCAAAACTGTTGGTCGAGGAGTTCCAGGGCTTATATTCAATATAGTTCACGAACTGGTAAACCGGCAGAATGCTGTCATTCCAGGGACCAACCCACTCGGCAATATTGGCTGCCCACAAATTAAAGCGCAGATCTTGCGGGTTGGTCAGGCTGGTAACAAATTGCCCGCCATTGATTCGTCTCACCTGCGCACCATCAACAAACCAGGCAATGTAGCTGGGCGTCCATTCCAAAACATAGGTGTGATAGGCATCGCCCATGGAAAAACCTGTGGTGTGTAAACCTTCGGTTTTGGTAGTCGGGCGATTGGTGCCTATGATCACGTTCGATTGCCACTGGGTAGCATTATTTTTACCGAAAACCTCTATATCGATTTCTTCCCAAAACACACCCGATTGCTCGGAACCATTTTTATAAGTGAAGAAAGTGGATAACACACCACTGCCTTTGGCCACCCGCATACGTATTTCATAGCGCCCGTACTTATAGGCTTGCTTGGAATAAATTTCAGCGGCTTTGTAGGGTTTTGCCTGCACCATAGACGCCATAAAACCCAGTATCACCACACTGGCAAAGCTGACTACCGATTTGAACTTGAGCATAAGAAGCACCTTTATATTTATTCGATGGATAAAAGGATGTGTTGTGGCAACTGCCCAATACCACTCACCTATACTTCTGCAAATCAGAAAAGCCGTCGCACCAGTTTGCGCAGTAAACCTAAAATGGTGATATCAATAGGTGCAACTTTTTTCAGGGTAATCCGTAGATGGGATTAAATGGTGAACAGGATTAGAATTCCGACATGACAAACCGATCTAACGACGACGAATTAATCAACCTGATTGCCCGTTGCGCCTTGCGTGATCAAGCCGCACTCAAGCAATTATTTGAGCAGGTCAGCCCCTATCTGAACGCTATTACACTGCGCATTCTTAAATCCAAAGAGTCGGGCAACGAGGTATTGCAGGAGGCTTTTTTGCAAATCTGGAATAACGCCAGCAGTTACCGCCCTCATCTGGCGAAACCCTTAACCTGGATGGCCAGCATTACCCGTTATCGCGCACTGGATTATCTGGACAAAGAAATGCGCAGAAGCAAACAGACCAGCCCGATTGATGGGATGGAAGATATTTCCGGCGGTGATGAACCCGAACACACACTCGGCGTTAACCAGCTGCGATTTCATTTGTATCAATGCCTGACCACACTCGGGGACAATATTAAACGCAGCATTGAATTGGCCTATCTTTATGGTCATACCCGTGAAGAAATTGCCACCACTTTTTCCACCAACACCAACACCGTTAAATCCTGGCTCCATCGCGGCGCCGAAAGGTTGAAATTATGTCTGGAAGCGAAAGGCCAGAATCCCTAGAGGATAAAACACTGGCGTTTGATTATGTCACCGGCGTATTACGCGGGGCCGAGCGCGACCAGTTTGCGCAAAGGTTGCGTGAGGATGTTGCATTGCAGTCTGAAGTCAGTTTTTGGGAAGAGCAGCTGATGAACCTTAGCGAGCAAGAAGAAGGTGTCAAACCTGATCCGGAAGTCTGGCATGGAATTGCGGCGAAAATTCAACAAACCCGTCAGCCAGTGGCGCCACAGAAAAAATCCTTCTGGTTATGGCCAAGTATTTCAGCATTGAGCACCTTGTTATTGATGATTTGTTTGGGTCTGTTAGTGACACGCGATCAGGAACTGCAACTGAATGCCGATTATGTTGCTGTACTCACCGATAATTCCGGCAAACCGCAATTAACAGTACTCACTGCAACTGGCGGCGAACAAC
Organism: uncultured Cellvibrio sp.; assembly: GCA_946481095.1. The sequence continues at coordinate 2,308 of CAMLML010000030.1, read as the reverse complement.
TTTGGCTGAAGTGGGAAAATGTAGAAATTCCTGCCGATAAAAACCTGCAGCTCTGGGCAATTTCCAAGCGCGATGGGCAAATTCGCCCGCTGGGTGTGTTTGCTGAAACGGATATCAAACAACTCTCTATTTCCGTTCCACAATGGCGCTTGATTAAAGATGCTTCGCATTTGATTTTGACAGAAGAAGATGTCGGCGGCTCGCCACTGGATGAACCCAGTGAGTTAATTTTGGCAAAAGGTGTCTGTGTTCTACTCGCACAGGTTGAGAAAGCCATATAATGCAACCCCGGTTGCACTTCGCACTCAATTGTTAAAAACACCATGATAAAAAAAATATTGTTCGGCTTTATACTTTTGCTCAGCAGCCTGATCAGTCAGGCGCTGGAGTTTTCGTTGCCTGATAAAAATTTACAAACCTGTATTGCTGAAGCCATACAAAAAAATAATTGGCAAACGATTAACGACATCACCCGTATTGAATGTCACTCGAAAAATATTGCCTCCCTTGATGGGATAAAGCAATTTACCGAACTACAAAAGCTATCGCTTTATAACAATCAATTAACGCAAGCCGATATAGGTCAATTGTCCAAACTGCAACATATCAATCTGGCAAAAAATAAAATCACACAAGTTAACTTCCATGAATTACCGGAATTAAAAGAATTGTATATTTTTGGCAATAAACTGACCAAACTGCATCTTGAAGATCTACCGGCACTGAAACTACTAAAGTTTAATGACAACCAGATAACGATCTTCACTTATCAGGATTTACCCAAACTGGAAAAAATTTATATGTTCAACAATCTGGTCGAGCATCTGGATATTTATCATCTACCCAAAATGCACTACATGGATGCACGACAAAACCCCATGCCGGATCCTCTCTATGAAGAAATGGACAAACTCAAAGGCGTAACATTTTTACATGATGGCAATGCAGAGGACTGGCAGTGAAAAAATTATGGTCTTGTGCGTTGATTGCTTCGACTGTTTCCCCCTGCAGTTTTGCGCTGGGCGAACATGAGTTTGATTGGTCCAGTCGTTTGCGTTACGCCAATGTGGATGCTGATAATTCAGGCCAGGCCGCATCACTTCTGTTACGCGGAACCATTGAATCAGAATGGAACGCTATTGTTCATTCCACATTGGAGGCGGATGCAATTGGTAGTTTATTTCAGGATGATCATAGCGATGGCGTTGATTTTAATAATCAACCTTTAATCCCTGACCCACCCGGCACTGAAATTAATCAGGCATTTATTTCTGCCAATCTGGAATCAGTGAATATCAATCTCGGTCGGCAACGCATTAATTTTGATAACCAGCGTTTTATTGGCGGCAATGGTTTCTGGCAAAACGAACAAACTTTTGATGCACTACTCACAAAATTTAAAATTGCCAGCAACTCACACTTTATTTACAGCTACATAGACAATGTCAATCGCATTTATGGTGATGATGCGGATAAAAATAATCCTGGCATAGAACACAATTACGAACACCTTGAACGTTCGGCTGCATTCCTTGGCGATCATCAACATCAATCACACCTGTCCCGACTGGAATGGAACGAGTGGGACTACACGCGTATAGTGGCTTATGGTTATCGTATTGATAATCGCGATCTGGCAGCAGCTTCCAATAGTACGCTGGGCCTGAGTTACAACCTGAATTATAAAATCGACAGTGTGAAATACCGCGTACAAATTGAAGCCGCACAACAGGACAGATTTGAAATTCATGCAGATGGTTTGAATTATTATCTGGTTGATGTCGGCTTCGGCATTAACGCCTATGAAATAAATGCGCGCTATGAAATTCTTGGCAGCCAACAGGGTTCTGCATTTATTACCCCTTTAGGTTCCAATCACGATTTTGAAGGTTGGGCAGATGAAATAGGCAACACCCCCGACACCGGCGTAAGAAATTTTTCTCTCGGACTTTTATGGCGAGCATCGCCTTTTCGCGTAGAAACTTCCTATCACTTTTTTGAAGATGACCAACAAGGCCAAAATATCGGCCGCGAATTTGATCTGGATTTTATCTACAAACCCGCCAGAAAACACAGCATCTCTCTCCGCTTCGCCAATTTTGAACCCACGAACAGCGATGGATCAATACGGAAAGTGTTTTTGGATTATTCGTTTAATTTGTAAAATTGGATTATTCCTTTAATTTGTAAAAACAGCTGCAATTCTTCATTACCTTTATGTATTCGTCATCCCTGCGAAGGCAGGGATTCAGCTTTTTGTTCTGTGGATTCCTGCCTGCGCAGGAATGACGTGTAGAGACGCAGGAAT